>JALEIQ010000027.1 GCA_022769795.1 Clostridiales bacterium | reverse complement strand
TTTACATTGGGCTCCAGGGAAAGAACTTCCTCCCTCTCAATCACGCGCAAATCGGGCACGCCGTTTTGAACGCCCTGCGCGTACAGCTTTTCAACATGGGCGCGCTCCTCGTCGCTGAAGGCCAGCACCATTGCGCCGGGCTGGCCATAGGGCGCGTCCACCTCGGCGCACAGGGAGGGGTACATCCTGGCTCCCTCCACGTTCAGCCTTGCCTTGAGCGTGCCGGGCTTTGCGTCGAAGCCGGCGTGTACGATGCCGCTGTTGGCTTTGCTGGCGCCTTCGGCCACATCGCTTCCGCCTTCCAGCAGGGCAACGTCCGCCTCATACCGCGACAACAGCCTTGCCACGGCGCATCCAACAACACCACCGCCAATGATGATGATGTCCTTATTCACGATGAACCCTCCAAGCATTTCAGCGCTTTCCACGCCGGATATGCGTTATTTTACCATGGAATGCGGGAAAAAGCTATCCTTGTTTTGCGATCTTCCCGGATTCCTCGCCGCCAAGAAGCAGGCGCACGGCCTCATAGGCCAGATAAAGGCCCGCGACCGGCGGCACAAAGCTTACCGAGCCTGGCGCGGCGCGGCCGGGGGATTTTTGCTCGCGGGTTTCAGGCGCGGGCGAAAGGGGAGGAAGGGCCTTTTCCAGCGAGTATACGCAGCGCAGCGCCTCGACGCCGCGCTTGCGAAGCTCGCGGCGCATTACGCGGCACAGCGGGCAGCCGGAGGTTTCGTAAATGTCCCCAATGCGGATTTGCGTGGGGTCCAGACGGTTGCCCATGCCCATGCAGCTAACCAGCGCAACGCCGCGCCTTTGGCATTCTTGGGCCAGGTGAAGCTTGGCGCTTATGGTATCGATCGCGTCCACAACCACGTCGCAATCCGGGGGAATGGGCACGGGCGATTCCGGAAGATAAAACGCGTCGATGGCTTCCAAAAGCAAATCCGGCGCGGCGTCGCGCAGCCGGTTCGCCATCACGTCCGTTTTCGCTTTGCCAATGGTGCTGGCAAGCGCGGGCAGCTGACGGTTCAAATTGGAGGGCGACACCGTATCGTGATCGACGATTGTAAGCCTGCCGATTCCGCTTCGCGCGAGCGCTTCGGCTGCGTAGCTGCCCACGCCCCCAAGGCCAAGAAGCAGCACGTGGGCGTTTTTCAGCCTTTCCAGTTCGTCCGGCGAGAGCAAAAGAGCGGTTCGGTTCAGGCGTTCCTTACGGGAAACGGTCATTGGAATTCCTCCGAATCAAAAGGCGTTTTACGGCTTTCAGTATATTTTGCCGGGGCCGGTTGGTCAAGCCCCTTGCGGCCCGAAAACCGCGCTGTTCTTTTGCTGTTTCCGCCTTGCAAAGCGCCACGCGACCCGGTACAATGAATTTGTGCGAATGCAACTACGTAAAAAGGAAGACAAAATTCATGCAGAAAATATCCATGCTTACGCCGCTTGTGGAAATGGACGGCGACGAAATGACGCGTATTTTGTGGCAAAAGATCAAGGAAAAGCTGCTTTTGCCCTATGTCGAGCTGAAAACCGAGTATTATGATTTGGGCCTGAAGCACCGCGATGAAACCGACGACCGCGTAACGGTAGAGAGCGCCGAAGCCACGCTGAAATATGGCGTGGCGGTGAAGTGCGCCACCATCACCCCCAACGCGCAGCGCGTGGAGGAATATAACCTGAAGCAAATGTGGAAAAGCCCCAACGCCACCATCCGCGCCATTCTGGACGGCACGGTATTTCGCGCGCCGGTGCTTGTAAAGGGCATTTCGCCCTGCGTGCGCAACTGGAAGAAGCCCATTACCATCGCCCGCCACGCCTATGGCGACGTGTATAAAAGCACCGAGTACCGCGTGCCGGGCCCGGGCAGGGCGGAGCTGTGCTTCACCTCTCCGGACGGAACGCAGAGCCGCCAAACCATTATGGCGTTCGAGGGCCCCGGCGTGGTGCAGGGCCAGCACAACACCGATCAAAGCATCGCCTCCTTCGCGCATAGCTGCTTTCGCTATGCGCTGGACGTGAAGCAGGATTTGTGGTTCTCCACCAAGGATACCATATCCAAAACCTACGATCACCGCTTCAAGGATGTTTTTGCCGCATTGTATGAAACGCAGTACAAGGCGGCGTTTGAGGCGGCGGGCATCGAGTATTTCTACACGCTGATTGACGACGCCGTGGCCCGCGTGATTCGCAGCGAGGGCGGCTTCATCTGGGCGCTGAAAAACTACGATGGCGACGTGATGAGCGATATGGTCGCCACGGCCTTTGGCAGCCTGGCCATGATGACCAGCGTGCTGGTTTCGCCCAACGGCCAGTTTGAGTACGAGGCGGCGCACGGCACGGTAACCCGGCATTACTACCGCTATTTGAAGGGCGAGGAAACCAGCACCAATCCGGTGGCTACGATTTTTGCCTGGACGGGCGCTTTGCGCAAGCGCGGCGAGCTGGACGGCCTCAAGGAGTTGTGCGCCTTTGCGGACAGGCTGGAGGCAGCCACCATCGCCACGATTGAAAGCGGAAGGATGACCAAGGATCTTGTGGCGCTTTATGAAGGCGAGGCCACGGCGCTGAACAGCGACGCGTTTTTGGACGCGATTGCCGCTACGATGCAGGCAATGTAAGGATTTTGCGGAATACAGGCGGATGGCGGGAGCGCGCTCCTGGCCATCCGCTTTTTTGGCTCCGTGGCGGATTCCGGAAAGCCCGGCTCCGGCCGCATGGCTTTTATGTGGGTGTGGCATTTTTAGGCGAAACATGCTATAATCTAAACTTGGTATGCTGTATGCTGATTTCGCGCAGAAAGGGGGATGGCTATGAAAAAGTCGGAGGGCCTTGACCGCGTGAAGCGGCTGCTTATGTGGGGCTGCGTTGCGGCGCTTGTGCTCAGCTCGCTTCCGCTGAACGCCATTGCGCCGTATAACCATCCCAATTACGACGATTACGGCTTTTCGGCCCCGGTGCGCCATGCCTGGCAGCAAACGGGCAGCCTGGGCGCGGCGCTCAGCGCCGCGTGGCAGGCTGCGCGCAATACCCGCATGACCTGGCAGGGCACCTACACGGGTACGCTTTTGAGCAATTTGCAGCCGGGCGTGTTCTCTGAAGAATGGTATTTTTTGAGCTCCTTCTTTTTGCTGACGGCGTTTATCGTGTGCTTCCTGTTTTTGTTTTCCACGGCGTTTGGCGCGCTGGGGCTGGATGGCGGGGCGCGCGCAAGCCTGGGCTGCCTGGCCGTCGCGCTCATGCTACAGCTTATGCCCGATGCGGGCGAGGCGTTCTACTGGTTCAACGGCGGCGTGGGCAATACGTTTATCTACTCGCTTATGGCGCTGGCGGCGGCGCTGCTCATTCGCCTGTGCCTAAGCGGGAACCGCGCTTCCTTGGCGGCGCTGATGGCCGCGCTGTGCGTGCTTATGGTGCTGCTTGGCGGCGGCAGCTATGGCGGCGGGCTGTTTGGACTTTGTATGCTGGGGCTGGCAACGGCGGCTGCCTTTGTGCGCAGGAATGCCAAAAGGGCCTGCTTTGCGGCGCTGTTTGCGCTGTTCCTGATTTGCTTTGCGTATAGCATGTCCGCTCCCGGCAACGCGGTGCGTGCGGACAGGATCGGCTATCACGGCTCGGCGGTAAAGGCGATTGCGCAATCGCTGTATTATGGCGTGGCGCAGATGGGCGGCTATATCCGCCTGCCGCTGATTGCCGTTACGCTGGCGGTGGCGCCGCTTCTGTACGGGGCGGCCGGGCGCAGCCGCTTTTCCTTCCGCCATCCCTGGCTTGCGCTGGGGCTGCTTACGGCGGTGTACTGCACGCAGCTTACCCCGCCGCTGTATTCGATTGCGGGCATTGGCGCGGGGCGCATTGTGAATACCTATTTCCAAAGCTTTGTGGTGCTTTGGTTCCTGTATGCGTATTATCTGCTGGGCTTTGCCGCCAGGCATCTAAAGGAGTGGAGCCTGCCCGCGCTTACGGCGCGCGGCTATGGCGCGCTGCTGCTGGCAAGCGCATGCCTGCTGGGCGTGGGATGCTTGGGCGTAAAGCCGGAGGGGGAAGCGCTTTATGGCGTGCAGAACCTGAACGGAATCAGCGCGGCGCTTTCCATTGCAACGGGCGAGGCCAGGCAGTATGATCTTGAAATGACGCAGCGCGAAAAGCTGCTCAACGACGCTTCCCAGCCCGTGGTCACGTTAAAGCCGCTGACCGCCGTGCCAGATGTGTTTATGGACGACCTTCTCACGCCGGGCGCGGAATACGACGCGCGGCCATCGCTGTGCCTGTACTATGGTAAGGAAGCCATTCGGATTGAGGGGGAGGCGGCGGCTCCATGAAGAACGGCCTGATGAAGCGAAACGTGTCCAACAGGGCGCTGGCATGGCTGTGCGTGGCCGCGCTCCTGATTAGCCTGATGCCGCTGTACGCGCTTTCGGTTTACAACCATGCCTGCTATGACGATTTTGGCTTTTCCATTCTCACGCATGACGCGTGGCGTTCCACCGGCAGCGTGCTGGAAACCGTCAAGGCGGCCATCCGCAACACCGTGGGCATCCGCGATACCTGGGAGGGCACCTATGCGACCTCCTTTATCAGCGCCTTGCAGCCCGCGCTGTTTGGCGAGCACCTCTACTGGATTACCACCGCGCTGCTGCTTACGTTCTTTCTGTTTGCGCTGTGGTTTTTCCTAAAGCAGGTGTTGGTGCGCACCCTTCATGCCGACGGCCCCACGTTCTGGATGGCGTTTTGCGCGGTGGCCTTTGTGATGGTACAGTTTGTGCCGGAAATGAGCGAGGCGTTTTTCTGGTTCAACGGCGGCGTGGCGTACACGCTGATGTGGTCGGTGATGCTTACGCGCCTGGGCGTGCTTATCGGCTTTGAAAACGCGCGGCGCAAGGGCGCGAAGGCGGCGCTATACGCGCTCCTGGTTATTCTGACGGTGATTTTGGGCGGAGCCAAGTATTCCACGCTGCTGTTTGCGGCGCTGGCGGACGCTGTGCTGGTGCTGCGCGCCTTTGTGCGCAAGCGGCGCGAGCGGGTAGGAGAGCTTGCGCTGTTTATGCTGCTGCTTGCATGCTTTGTATTCAGCATGGTTGCGCCGGGCAACGCCGTGCGCGCCAAGACCCTGCGCGGCGGCATGAGCGCGCCGATGGCGGTTTTGCAGGCCTTTTACTTTGGCCTGGCGCTGATGGGCAACTGGTTTTCGCTGCCGCTGCTGGTGGTATGGTGCATGGTGGCCTGGCAGCTTAGCGAGGCGCTGCGCGGCAGCCCGTATCGCTTCAATCACCCGATTTGGACGACGGTGCTGTGCGTGTGCCTGTTCTGCGCCCAGCTCGCGCCTACGCTGTACACCGGGAACTACCTGGGCGACGGCCGCGCGCTGAACACCTACTTCTATACCTTTGTGCTTATGAGCTGCGCGCTGGCGCTGTATTGGATGGGCTGGGGCCAGCGCAGGCTGGACGGGCGCGCCGCCTTCCCGGCCATCGGCACCGCAAAGAAGGATGGCATGCGCATTGGCGCGTTCGCGGCGGCGGTGGTTTTGCTGGTTGTTGGCTGCGTATGCTATCATCCCGAGGGCAGCCTTGAGCCCGGGGCGCAGAACATGGCCTCCGGCAGCGCGCTGCGTTCCCTCCTTAATGGCGAGGCCGCGGCGTATGACGCGGCCATGGACGCGCGGGACGAAAGCATGAATGATCCCGAACAGACCGAGCCGGTAATGGCCCCCGTGGAGGAGATTCCCGAGGCGTTCATGGGCGACGCGCTCAACAGCGGCTCATTGGACTATGTGCTCCACCTGTACGGGGAGTATTACGAAAAGCAGCGCGTGACCGCTGCGGAGGAGGAATAGCATGCTGCTCAATGGCAAAAACGCGCTGATTACCGGCGCGGCGCGCGGCATTGGGGCCGCGGCGGTCGAGGTGTTTGCGCGCGAGGGGGCCAATGTATGGGCCTTTGCCCGCAAGCCGGATGAAGCCTTCGAGGCGCGCCTGAGCGAGCTTGCCCAGCGCTATGGCGTGTGGATAAAGCCCGTGTATTGCGAGCTGAGCGATACCGCGGCCATCAAGGAGGCGTTCCGTCAGGTGATGGCGGACAAGCAGCCCCTGCACGTGCTGATGAACAACGCAGGCGTGATGGGCGAGGATCGCATGTTTCAAATGACCAGCGAGGCGGACATGCGCCGGATATTTGACGTAAACTTTTTCGCCATGGTGGAGGTAAGCCGCCTGGCAACGCGCCTGATGGCGCGCGGGAAAACGGGCGCTGTGGTGAACGTCGCCAGCATTGCCGGTATCGACGGCGACAGCCGCCTGGACTATTCGGCCTCCAAGGCGGCGGTGATCGCCGCCACCAAAAAGATGGCGCGCGAGCTGATCAGCCTGGGCATACGCGCAAACGCCTTGGCTCCGGGACTGACCGATACGGATTTGGTGAGCGGCCTGAGCGAAAAGGTGACCGAGGCGCAGCTTGCCAAAATCCTTATGCACCGCAAGGCACGGCCGGAGGAGATTGCCAATGTGGCGGCCTTCCTGGCCAGCGATATGGCCAGCTATGTGACCGGCCAGGTGTGGCGGGTGGACGGCGGCATTCTGTGAAGGAATCATAGAAAGGAGCGATTGCAATGACGAATTTGGAAAAGTATGTAAAGGCGTTTGCGGAGGCTTTGGAGGTGCCCGAAAACGAGGTGCCTGCCCTCAAATACGGCGAGAGCAGCCAGTGGGACAGCGTGGGCCATATGACACTGATTGCCGCGCTGGAGGACGCGTTTGGCATTATGGTGGATATGGACGATATTATCGACCTGAGCTCGTTTGAAAAGGGAAAGGAGATTCTTCGCAAATATGATGTGGAGATTTGACCGCTTCGGCGACGCGGTAGCCCTCAAGGACGAGGCGGGGCAAACCCTTACCTATGCACAGCTTGAGCGGGAGGGCGCGGCGCTTAGCGCCGCCGCCGGCGGGCGCTGCCTGGCGTTTTGCCTGTGCCGCAACACCCTGGGAAGCGTGCTGGGCTACACGGCCTTTGTGCAAGGCGGCATTGTGCCCGCTTTGCTGAACGCCGGGATAGACGCACAGCTTTTTGAGGAATTGTACAGGGCGTACCGCCCGGCCTATCTGTGGGCGCCGGAGGACTATGCGCATGAGGGATGCGAATGCGTATACGAGCGCCTGGGCTACCGGCTTTTGAAAACGCCGTGGGGCGCGCAGACGCGGCTGTACCCGGAGCTGGCGCTCCTGCTTACCACCAGCGGTTCCACCGGCAGCCCCAAATTTGTGCGCCAGAGCTATCAAAACATCCGCGCCAATACGAACAGCATTGTGGAGTATTTGGAGCTGACGGCACAGGAGCGCGCTATCACCACCCTGCCCATGAACTACACCTATGGCCTTAGCATTCTCACCACGCATCTGGATGTGGGCGCGACGGTGCTGCTCACGGAAAAGGGCATCGCCCAGCGCGATTTCTGGGATTTCTTCCGCCGCGAGGAGGCCACCAGCTTCGGCGGCGTGCCCTACACCTATGAGATGCTGGATCGCATGCGCTTTACCCGCATGCAGCTTCCCAGCCTGCGCACCATGACCCAGGCTGGCGGCAAGCTGCTGCCCCAGCTCCATACCCGCTTTGCCGAGTGGTGCAGGGATACGGGCCGCCATTTCGTAGTGATGTATGGCCAGTGCGAGGCCACGGCCCGCATGGCCTATCTGCCGTGGGAAAAGAGCCTGGAAAAGGCGGGAGCTATGGGCGTCGCCATCCCCGGCGGGCGCTTTGAGCTGATTGGCACGCAGGGCGAAACGATCAGCGAGCCGTATGTAACGGGCGAGCTGCGCTACTATGGCGAGAATGTCACCCTGGGCTACGCCGCCTGCGCCGGCGATCTGGAAAAGGGCGACGAACGCGGCGGCGTGCTGGATACGGGCGATATGGCCCAAATGGACGAGGACGGCTACTTTACCATCGTGGGCCGCAAGAAGCGTTTCCTGAAAATGTATGGCAACCGCGTGAACCTGGACGAGGCGGAGCGCCTGCTCAAGGCGGCCTTCCCCGCCGTGGAATGCGCCTGCGCGGGTCGCGACGACCATTTGATGATCTTTGCCACGGACGAGCAGGCGCTGCCGGAGATGCGCGTGTGGCTATCGGAAAAGACGGGGCTGAACCTAAGCGGCTTCCATATCCAGTACCTTGCCGAAATTCCCAAGAACGAGTCGGGCAAAACCCTGTACCGCGAGCTGGAGAAATACCATGTATGATGTAAACGAATTGCCCGCCCTGCCCGCTTACGAGTGGGAACATGCTAAGAAGCACGCGTTCCTTACGCGGGAGCTGAAGGAGCTTACGCGCTTTCACGCGGAGCATTGCCCGGAGTATGCGCGCATGCTGGCCGCCTGGGGCGCGGATGCGGAGGCTGCCGGTGCGTTTGAGGAGCTGCCCTTTCTGCCGGTGCGCCTGTTTAAGGAGTATGCGCTAAAAAGTGTGCCGCAGGAGGCACTCAACCGCACCATGACCTCCTCCGGAACCACGGGCCAGCAGGTGAGCCGAATCTTTTTGGATCGCGAAACCAGCGCCCTGCAAAGCAAGGTGTTAAGCCGCATCATGAGCGAATTCATCGGCAAGCAGCGTTTGCCCATGATTATCCTGGACACCAGCGCGGTCATTCAAAACCGGGCGATGTTTTCGGCGCGGGGAGCGGGAATTTTGGGGTTCAGCATGTTTGCCAGGGACAGGATGTTTGCCCTGGACGAGAACATGCGGCTGGATGCGGAGGGCCTGAAGGCCTTTCTGGAGAAGCACGCGGGCGAGAAGATTTTTCTGTTTGGCTTTACGTTTATGATTTGGCAGCACTTCCTGGCCGAGCTGCGCAAACAGGAATGGACGCCGGATTTAAGCAACGGCGTTCTGGTACACGGCGGCGGCTGGAAAAAGCTGAGCGACCGGCACATTACCACCGAGCAGTTCAAGCGCGAGCTGCTTGAAACCTGCGGGCTTACGCGCGTGCATAATTACTATGGCATGGTGGAGCAGACCGGAACCATCTATATGGAGTGCGAGCATGGGCATTTGCATGCGCCCGTGTGGTCGGATATCACCATCCGGCGGGGTGGGGATTTTTCCGTGGCGGACGTGGGGGAACTGGGCCTGATTCAGGTATCCAGCCTGCTGCCGCGCAGCTATCCCGGCCATATTCTGCTTACCGAGGACGAGGGCCGCATTCTGGGCGAGGACGATTGCCCCTGCGGCCGCAAGGGAAAGTACTTTGAAATTGTGGGGCGCATCAAGCGCGCCGAGGTGCGGGGGTGCAGCGATACCTATGAGCAACGAACCGTTTGAGCGCCTCTGTGGCGCGGATGTGGGCGGCGCAAGGCCGCTCAAGCCCTTTGATGGCGCAGTTTTGGCCTTTCTGGGCGATCTGAGCGCCGCCCTGCTGGCGCACAAGCAGGCGCGCGCCTACCCGGATGTGGTTACCTTCGGCTTCTTTTGCCGCAGGGCGCATCTGGAGGCGCTGCGCGAGGAATATGCCGGGGCGCTGGATAGCCGCATTGGTCGGGGCGTGAGCTTCCATATCGCGCCCAGCAACGTGCCCATCAACTTCGCTTATTCCCTGGTATCGGCGCTGCTGGCGGGAAACGCCTGCATTGTGAAGGCTTCCAGCCGGGATTTTGAGCAGACGCGCATCGTATGCCGGGCCATCAGCCGCCTGTTGGAGGGCGAGCACGCCGCGCTGGCGCCGTATGTGAGCGTAATCATCTACCCCCGCGAGCGCCAGGACATAACCGAACAACTGAGCGCCGCCTGTGATGTGCGCGTCATCTGGGGCGGGGATGAAACCGTGCGCCGCGTGCGTACCGCGCCCCTGCCTCCGCGCGCCGTGGAGATAACCTTTGCCGACCGCTACAGCCTGCTGGCCATAAACGCGCAAAGCGTGCTGGATATGGACGAGGCCCGGCAAAAACGCATGGCACAGGACTTTTACAACGATACGTACCTTAGCGACCAGAACGCCTGCACATCGCCCCGGCTGATTTACTGGCTGGGCGCGGGGGATACGGTCGCGCAGGCCCAGGAGCGCTTCTGGCAGGCTGTGCATGCCTACGCGGCCCCGCGCTATCCCATGGAGCCCGTGGTGGCGGTGGACAAGCTGACCGCCGCCTGCCGCGCCGCCATCGCGCTGCCGGGAGCCAGGTTCGTTCCCATGCCGGATAACACGGCCGTGCGCGTGGAGGTGGACGCGCTGCCCGGGGAAATCGACGCGCACCGCTGCGCGGGCGGCTTCTTTGTGGAGTATGCGGCGGAAACGCTGGACGCGCTGATTCCCGTGGTGGAGCGGAAATATCAGACGCTTTCCTATATCGGACTGGATAAGGAAGCGCTTGTGCGCTTTGTGCGGGAAAACGCGCTCTACGGTATCGACCGCATCGCGCCTGTGGGCCACACGATGGATTTTTCCCTCACATGGGACGGTTACGACCTGATTCGTACCATGAGCCGCCGCATTTTGGCCATTTGATGAAACGAGGTGCCTCTATGCCCAAACCCCTGCTTTCCTTCGTCATTCCCTGCTACCGCTCGGCGCGCACCATTGGGGCGGTCGTGCGCGAGCTTACCGATACGCTGGATACCCGCCGGGATGAATACGACCATGAGATCATCCTTGTGAACGACGGGAGCCCGGACGATACGGCGCGGGTAATCCGCGGGCTTTGCGCGGAATATCCTTCCGTGGTGTTTGTGGATCTGTCGCGGAATTTTGGGCAGCACAGCGCGGTAATGGCGGGCTTCCATCAGGTCAAGGGCGATATCGTCGTTTGCCTGGACGACGACGGCCAGACCCCCGCGAACGAGTGCTTCAAGCTGATCGATAAGGTGCGGGAGGGCTATGACATCGTGTTTGCCCAGTACGAAAACCGCAAGCAAACGGGCTTCCGCAATCTGGGCAGTCGCTTCAACACCGCCTGCAACCATTATTTCTTTGGCCAGCCCAAGGATTTGGTGGCCAACAGCTATTATGCCTGCCGCCGCTTTGTGGTGGACAGCGCCCTGGCCTACCCCAATCCCTTCCCGTATGTGACGGGGCTGCTTTTGCAAAGCGTGGGCAGCTATGCCAACGTGCCCATTCAGCACCGTGCGCGGCTGGAGGGCAGCAGCGGGTACAGCCTGAAAAAGCTGATGGGCTTATGGCTCAACGGCGTAACGGCCTTTTCCATCAAGCCGCTGCGCTTTGCCAGCTATGTTGGCTGGATTACGGCCGTCGTGGGCATTCTGTCGGCGCTGGTTACGGTGGTGAGCAAGCTGTGCAACCCCAACATGCAGGCCGGCTGGGCCAGCACCATTTCCGTGATGCTTTTCCTGGGCGGGTTTATCATTGCCCTGATTGGCGTGCTGGGCGAATACATCGGCCGTATTTATCTTAGCATCAACCGCCAGCCGCAGTACGTGGTGCGCAGCGTCACGCGCGGCGGAGATGCGGCCATCCCAAAGGCGGAGGAACAAAGCGAGGTGAGCGCGCATGAAAACGACGCATGCGGTTTGGGAGCTTGAAAACCTTGGCGTAGACGCCTATGAGCTTATGCTGGACGCGCAGGATACACCCCAGGACGTGTGCGCGGAGGAAGCGCGGCTGATTGCGCAGGGCGCGCAATATATTGTGCTGAAAACCCCGGTCAACTGCCAGCAGCTTCTTTTTGGGCTGGGCAATTTGGGCTACACGTTCGTGGAAATGGTGTTCCATGTGATGATTCGCCGGGACGAGTACCACATGCCCGCCTCCATCGCTCGGTTTGACCGGGGACTAAGCGTGGCGCTGCGCACGGAGGAAAGCGAGCGCCAGCGCGTTTATGAGCGCATCCGAGAGGGCGTGTTTGTGAGCGACCGCGTGAGCATAGACCCCGCGTTCGGCGTGGAAAAGGGCGGCAGACGCTATGCCAACTGGCTGCGTTCCATGCTTGCTGGCGGCGGCTATCTTTACGAGGTGCTAAGCGGAGAAAAGCCCATCGGCTTTTTTGTGATTTGCCGCAAGGACGAAAGCACGGTTGATCCCGTGCTGATGGGCATGTACGACGAAAAGAATGACCGAGGCATGGGCGCGCTTTTGCACAAAAAGACGCTGGATACCTGCTTCACGCACGATTGCAAGCGGCTAACCTCCACCATCGTGAGCAACAACGCCAAGGTGCTTCGCGTGTATGTAAACGCGGGCGCGACCATTACCGATACGCTGTATACGTATGTGAAGCATATTGGCTGAGGGCAGGTACTCGGTTAAGGAGGTGTCACCAGAATGCTTACCTACATAACCAACGAATGCATGCCCCTGGAAAAGATGCTGGCAAGGGTTGAAAAGCACCATCCGGGCGAGGGCTGCCAACTGGTGAAAAAGGCGTATGAGTTCGCCGAAAACGCGCACAGGGGACAGGTGCGCAAAAGCGGCGAGCCGTATTTCATCCACCCGGTATCCGTGGCAAGCATCCTTACGGATTTGATGATTGACGCGCCGACCATTGCGGCGGGATTTTTGCACGATACCGTTGAGGATTGCAAGGATATCACGCTGGATACCCTGCGCGCCGAGTTTGGCGACGAGGTGGCCCAGCTGGTGGATGGCGTAACCAAGCTTGACAAGCTGGACTTTACCAACCGCGAGGAGCAGAAGGCCGAAAGCCTGCGCAAGATGATTTTGGCCATGAGCAAGGATATCCGCGTGGTGGTGATTAAGCTGGCGGACAGGCTGCACAACATGCGCACCCTGCGCTTTCAGCCGGAGGAGCGGCAAAAGGCCATCGCGCATGAAACGCTGGATATCTACGCCCCGCTGGCGCACAGGCTTGGCATCAACTCCATCAAGTCCGAGCTTGAGGACCTGAGCTTTAAGTATATCGACCCGGAGGCGTTCCATGATATTGCGCAGAAGGTGGGCCTCAGGCGCACCGAGCGCGAGGAAAACATCCGCATGGTCATCTCCGAGCTGTCTGAAAAGCTGGACGCGCAGCACATCCATTACGAGATGGACGGCAGGCCCAAGCATTTGTATTCCATCTATAAAAAAATGAAGGGCCAGGGCAAAACCTTCGATCAAATTTATGACCTGATCGCCGTGCGCGTGCTGGTGGACAGCGTGCAGGACTGCTACACCGTGCTTGGCATCGTGCACACGCTGTGGAATCAGATTCCGGGTCGCTTCAAGGACTATATCAGCGTGCCCAAGGGCAACATGTACCAAAGCCTGCACACCACCGTGATCGGCGGGCGCAAAATGCCCTTCCCCTTTGAAATTCAAATTCGCACATGGGAAATGCACCGCGTGGCGGAGTTTGGCGTGGCGGCGCACTGGCGCTATAAGGAGGGCGGCGGCGCGGGCGGCGACCTGGATAACAAGCTCTACTGGCTCAGGCAGATTTTGGACTGGCAGGGAGATACGCGCGACAGCCAGGAGTTCATTGATTCGCTCAAAACCGACCTGTTCAGCGAGGAAGTGCTGCTGTTTACCCCCAAGGGCGATATTGTGAGCATGCAGCGCGGCGCAACGCCTATCGATTTTGCCTACCGCATCCATTCCGGCGTGGGAAACCATTGCGTGGGCGCAAAGGTGAACGGGCGCATCGTACCCCTGGAAACCGAGCTGCAAACCGGCGACCGGGTGGAGATTATCACCTCACCCAATTCTAAGGGGCCGGGCACGGATTGGCTGCGCGTGGTGAAAACCCAGCAGGCCAAGGCCAAAATCCGCCAGTTTTTGAAGCGCGAGCTTCGGGGAGAAAACGTAATCAAGGGCCGCGACCTGCTGGAGAAGGAGGCCAAGCGCCGCGGCGTGGCGCTTTCCTCGCTGACCAAGCCGGAGTATTACGACGGTATTTTGAAGCGCTATGCCTTTTCCGAGCTTAACGATATTTACGGCGCGGTGGGGTATGGCGGCATTGCCAGCGCCTATGTGATCAGCCGCCTGCTGGAGGAGCAGCGCAAGGCGGAAACCCCCGTGCTGCCCAAGGTGCAGGAGGTTACGCACGAGGAGGCGCAAAGCCACCTGGGCAAGCCCACGCACGGCGTGTATGTGAAGGGGGAAAGCGGCATGCTGGTGCGCTTTGCTCGCTGCTGCAACCCCGTGCCAGGCGATGAGATTGTTGGCTACATCACCCGGGGGCGCGGCGTTACGGTGCATAAGGCCGATTGCGTGAACGCCACCAACTCCGAGCAGGAGCGCATGGTAGAGGTAAGCTGGGCGGGCACCAACGAGCTGGCGGACTTCAACGCCTCCATCAATATCATCGCATACGATCATGTGAGCCTGCTGGGCGAGCTGGCCCTGTGCATTGGCAATATGGACGTGCCTATTGTGGCCGTATCTGCCAAGCGGGATGAAAAGAAAAAGACGTGCAACATTACCATGGTTATCCAGGTCAAAAGCCGCGAGCAGTTGGACAGGGTGTTTGCCCAGCTTCACAAGCGCAGCGATATTATTGAGGTTTACCGCGGTTCCACCTGACAGGTTGCGTACAAAAGTGAGGAATGTGCATGACAAAGGTAAAAGAACGCGGCTATCTGGCGCAGAAGATTGCCTGCCTGCTGGTTGTGCTGCTCGTGTGCCTGGGAGGCTTTGCGAATAACCCGGTATTTGGGCAGATTAGCTCAGATAACGGAATCTTTATGTGCATGGGGCGCGGCATGGCGCAGGGTATGACGCCCTACGTGGATATTACGGAAAACAAGGGGCCGCTGTTCTTTTTAATGATGATGCTGCCGCAGATGATTGTGGAAGGCACGGCGGGCGTTTATGTGCTGGAACTGCTTATGACGCTGGGCGGCTGCGTGCTGATTTTGCGTATGGCACGCTGGCTGACGGGCGATAAACGCTGCATTCTATGCGCGGTGGTTCCTGTCTGGGTGTATGTGCAAAACGTGGGCGCGAAGTACTGCGAGGAATACGACCTGTTCTTCCTGCTGGTGGGCGTGGCGGTGATGGTGCACGTATGCACCGGCCAAACCTCGGGCGAAAGGCTGCGCGCGTTTTGGCTGGGCGTTTCTGTGGGCGCGGTCGCGCTGATTAAAATCAGCGATATTTTGGGCCTGGGCGTGACGGCGCTGTTTTACGCCGGGTATGTGATCAAAACCAGGCGCGGCTTTTGGAAAGAGGCGCTCAAGTTTTTGGCGGGGATTGCGGCGGTTTCGCTTCCGGTATTTGCCTATCTGTGGCGCATGGACGCGGTTGGGCCCATGTTTACGGAGTACATTCTGAACAACTTTGTGCATGTGGGCACGGCCAAAAATGTGGACTTTTGGGAAATGCGCCTGTACTTAATCACCCACGCCTACGGCTGGGAAAGCCTGAAGCCCGTATTGTATACCGTGGGTGCGCTTGTTATGCGCCTGCTTTTGCGCCGCGGGGCGGCTGCCCGGCGCGAGGGTATGCTCATAGGCTATACGGCAGCTTTGATGCTGGCCAACCTGCTGGTGGGCTATATTGCGGGAACGGGCTTTTTCCAGCATTTGATGATGGAGATTGCCAGCACCGTGCTGGCGGCGCTGTTGGCGCTGAGCGCGGTTTTGGGCGCTGTGCGCGCTTGGAAGCCGCGGCTTGCCTGGGCGCAGGGCGCAATCGCCGCGGCGCTGGCGGTTGTGGTTTTGGTACCGGCTGCGTGCGCGCTCACCCCGCAAAACGCGGCGGCGGAGCGGCAGGCGCAGGAGCAGTTTGCCGCGTACCAGCGGGAGCTGTTGCCGGAATTGGAGGAGTGCGCGGATTCGGTCTATTCCATAGGCGTTTCACCGGAATGGTACTGGTACACGGGGCTGCAGCCCGCCTATAAGTACTATAACGTGATTGGCTTTGTGATGGATAACGTAGGCGCGGATTTGGAGCACGACTTTGAAGCCTTTTTGATGGAAAACGAGATTCAGGCCATCCTGCTGAACCGCGACGTGGAAAACTACCGCGGTATTTTGACGGATGATACGATTGACTACATCGGAAACAACTATGAGCTTGTGGCGGAGGACAGCCGGGGCAGGCTTTTGCTGCGGCTGATTTAACGGGAGGTTGGTAAGCATGCGCGCGGTCGTTCAACGGGTGACGGAAGCCTGCGTTCGCGTAAACGGCGAAACGGTTGGAAGTATTGGACGAGGCTTTTTGGCGCTGATAGGCGTGGAAACCGGGGATACCGAGGCGGACAGGCGCTATATTGCCGAGAAGGTGCCCAATTTGCGCGTGTTTGAGGATGAGAACGGAAAGATGAATCTTTCCCTCAAGGACGTGGGCGGGGAGATTTTGGCCGTAAGCCAGTTTACGCTGCTGGGGGACGCGCGCGGCGGACGCAGGCCCAGCTTTATCACGGCTGCCCGTCCCGAAAAGGCAAATCCCATGTACGAGGCGCTGGTGAGGGAATGGCGGGAGCAGGGAATTCGCGTGGACACGGGCGTGTTTGGCGCGGATATGAAGGTGAGCCTGGTAAACGACGGGCCGGTGACCATTTTGCTGGATTCCCGCAAGCTGTTTTGAGGAAAGGGGCGCTTGAGCGCGATGCCTGCAATCCGTGTGGAACGCCTTCCTGTTGGCGATATTGAGGAAAATTGCTACATTGTTGAAAACACGCAGACGGGGGAATGCGTGATTGTGGATCCCGGGGCGGAGGCGGAGCGCATCATCCGCAAGGTGGGGGAGCGCAGGCCCGCCGCGGTGCTTTTGACGCACGCGCATTGGGATCACATCGGCGCGGTGGACGCGGTGTGCGGTCATTTTGGCATTCCGTTGTATGTGCATGAGGCGGATATTCCCAAGCTAAGGGATTGCGTTTCCAACATGGCGCGCCTGTTCGGACGCGAGGGGGCCGCGTATACCCGGCCCGAGCCGCTTTGCGGGGGCGAAACGCTCCGGCTGGCGGGCATGGACATTGGCGTGCTACACACGCCCGGCCACAGCGTGGGCAGCGTGTGCTATCTCCTGCCTGAGAACCAGGGTGTGCTTACGGGCGACACGCTGTTTGCCCACGGCTATGGCCGCACGGATTTTCCGGACGGCAGCTTCAGCCAGTTGCGCGAATCGCTGCGCGCGCTGTATCATCTTTCGCCCAGGCAGACCGCCTATCCCGGGCATGACGGGCCGGGAAGCGTGGGCCGCGACCGCACGGAGGCATAAGAGGAATGGAACATGTAAGCATTGCGCTTCATACGCCGCTCGCGGGCTTTGCCAACGACCTGTGCGACGTTTTGAAGCTGTTTTTCGCCGTGGACGGCTATTGGGTAAACGAGGACGCGCCGGGCGCGGAGCCGCTTATCCACACGTATACGGAGGATGCCGGCGGCAACGCGCGCAGCCAATTTGATTTTCGCGGCCAAAGCTGCGTGCTGTGTGTAACGCTTCCGAAGGCCGGCGCCTTTTCGGAGGAGGACGGCCATTTTGCGGTGGCCTTGAAGCGCGTGCGCAAGCGCCTTTGCAAAAAGACGCTGTATGGCCTGCTCAGGCAGCTTACGGGCAGGCGGCCCCCCTGGGGCTCGCTTACGGGCATACGGCCCACGCGCCTGCTGTACCAGGCCCTGGCCGAAGGGCGCGCGATGGACGATGCCGTGCGCTACCTTCAGGATACCTTTGACGTGAGCGATGAAAAGGCGGAGCTGCTCAGGCGCATTGTGCTCGAGCAGCAAAAGCTGCCCGCGCCCAGCCCGGAGGAGGCGGATGTGTATCTGTCCATCCCGTTTTGCCGCACGCGCTGCGCCTACTGCTCCTTTCCGGGGGAGGCCGTGGGAAAGGGCAAGCTGATCCCGCCCTATCTGGACGCGCTTTTCTACGAAATGCGCCGGGGCGCGAAGCTGCTTTCTCGAACGGGGTTGCGTCTGCGCGCCCTGTATGTGGGCGGGGGCACGCCGTCCGCGCTGGATGAAGGCGCCTTTGCCCGCCTGATGGAGGAAACCATGCGCCTGTTCCCGGGCGCGCGGGAATACACCGTGGAAGCGGGCAGGCCCGATACCATCACGCGGGGCAAGCTTGAAACGCTCAGGCGGCTAGGCGTTGGGCGCATCAGCATCAACCCGCAGACCATGAACGACGAAACCCTGCGCGCCATTGGGCGTGACCATACCGCGGCGCAGACGGAGGAAGCGTTTTTGCTGGCGCGGGAGCTTGGCTTTGCCGATATCAACATGGATGTGATCGCCGGGCTGCCGGGGGAGGATATCGCCGCCTTTGCGCGTACCATGGAGGCCGTTGTGCGCCTGCGGCCTGACAGCCTTACGGTGCACACGCTGGCGATTAAGCGTTCCAGCCGCCTGAACCTGGAGCGTTACCCCCTGCCGGAGGGCGATACCGCAGCCGGGATGGTGCGCCTGGGCGAGCAGGCGGCAAGCAGCCTGGGCCTGAGGCCCTATTATCTGTACCGCCAAAAGTATATGGCGGGCCAGCAGCAAAACGTGGGCTACGCCCGTCCGGGCACGGCGTGCCTGTACAACGTGGACATTATGGAGGAGAATACCTCCATTTTGGCCATGGGGGCGGGCGCTATCAGCAAGCGGGTTTTTCCGGACAGGGAGCTGCGCATTGTGCGCGCACCCAATGTGAGCAATGTGAGCGTATATATTGACCGCGTTGAGGAGATGGCGCGGCGTAAGGAAGCATTATTTTTGGAAACGGAGGCTTAAGCATGCGTATTTTGGTAGCGTTGGATCAGGGAACCACCTCCAGCCGGGCCATCGTGTTTGACGAGCATGGGCAAACGCTGGCTTCGCACGCCATTGAGTTCAAGCAGCATTATCCCCAGCCCGGCTGGGTGGAGCACGACCCGGACGACATCCTCAACACACAGGTGGAGGCGCTACAAAAGGCGGTCAAGATGAGCGGGGTGGACGTGCGCGATATCGCCGCCATCGGCATTACCAACCAGCGGGAAACCACCCTCCTGTGGGAGAAGGCCACGGGGCAATGCGTGCACAACGCCATCGTATGGCAGTGCCGCCGCACCGCGCCCTATGTGGAGCGCCTTGTGAAAGAGGGCCGCAGCGAAATGATCCGCCAAAAGACCGGCCTTGTGCCCGACGCGTATTTCAGCGGCACGAAGCTGGCGTATTTGCTGGATACGCTGAACCTGCACGAGCGGGCGGAGCGCGGCGAGCTATGCTTTGGCACGGTGGATTCCTTCCTGGCATGGAACCTGGTGGAGGGGCGTCCTCATGTGACGGACGCGACCAACGCGGGGCGCACCATGCTGTTTAACCTGCGCACGCAGGAGTGGGACAGCGAACTGCTTGAAATGCTGAACATTCCGCGAACTGTGCTGCCGCAGGTGATGGATACCGCGCAGGTAATCGGCAACCTGAGGCCGGAGATTCTGGGCAGGCCCATTCCCGTGGCGGCCATGGCGGGAGATCAGCATGCGTCGCTGTTTGGCCAGGCGTGCTTTGAGCCCGGCATGGTGAAAAACACCTATGGCACCGGCTGCTTTATGCTGATGAACACCGGAGAGGTGCCAGTGGAAAGCAACAACGGGCTGCTGACCACCATGGCCTGGCGCTTAAATGGCAGGCCGACCTACGCGCTGGAGGGCAGCGTGTTTATGGGCGGCGCCACCGTACAATGGCTGCGCGACGAGATGGGCCTGATTCAAACCGCCGCCGAAAGCGAGCAGCTGGCCGAAAGCGTACCCGATACGGCGGGCGTGTTTCTGGTGCCCGCCTTTACGGGCCTGGGCGCGCCGTATTGGGATATGTATAGCCGGGGCACCATTGTGGGCATGACGCGCGGCACCAACCGCGCGCATATCGTGCGCGCCGCGCTGGAGGCCATATGCTACCAGAGCTGCGATTTGTTCCGCGCGATGGTGGCGGATCGCGGCAGCCGCATGCCGCGCCATATGAACGTGGACGGCGGCGCAAGCGCCAACGGCTTTATGATGCAGTTTCAGGCCGATGTGCTGGGCGTGCCGGTGGTAAGGCCGGTTGTGCTGGAAACCACCGCGCTGGGCGCGGCGCTGTTGGCCGGACTGGGCGCTGGTGTATACCAAAGCAAGGAGGAGGCCGCCTCCATGGTACGGCCCGATTTAACCTTCCAGCCCCGCATGTCCGGCAGCGACCGCGAACTGGTGCTGTATGGCTGGCACCGCGCGGTGGAGCGCAGCAGGGCCTGGGTGGAAACAAAATAAACAGGGCATTTCGCGCGGCGCTTGGATAACGCAGGCATACAAAAACGCGCCTTCGGGCATACTGCCCGTGAGGTGAGGATTGATGTTGCCGGAAATGGAGCTGCTGCAATACATCTACAAAACGGCGGATATGGGCTGCCAGGGCATTGAAACGGTGCGGGAACGCGCCGGGGGCGAGCTCAGGGAGGAACTGGGGCGCGAGCATGAGGAATACGGCCATATCCGCAAAGAGGCGGACGGCATGATTCGCCAGGCGGGCGATACGCCCGGCGGCGTGGGGACGATGGCGCGCATCTCCTCTGAAATGATGAGCATGGGTCAACTGGCGCTGGACGATTCCCGAAGCAAAATCGCGGAAATGATGGTACAGGGCACCACGATGGGCATTGTAAAGACCATTCGCCATCTGAACGACTATCAGGGGCGGGACGAAGCGGCGCGCGGCCTGGGCAAAAGGCTGCTGAAAGCGCAGGAAAGCAATGTGGAACGCATGAAGGCGTACCTGTGAGTCCAAAAGGCAGGTACAGTGCGCGCCAGCCCGTTTGGGCTGGCGCATTCAGGCCGTCGAAAAAGAACGGGGTGCAGGGGCATTATGCCCCTGCCGGGGTTTGGGGCGGAGCCCCAAAGCCTTACGCCGCAGCGCTTTCAAGCGAGAGACGCGCCACCCCGTCTGGGCTGGCGCTGCGGCTCTTTGCGTATCTATGAGGTTTATCAACAGTCTGGCGCCAGCCCGTTTGGGCTGGCGCGTTGCTCTCTTGAAAAAGCGCTGCGGCGCAGGGCTTTTGGGGCGTTGGCCCCTGCACACCGCCCTTGTTTTTGGCTCCCAAGCGCTCTATAAGCGCCAAAGCCGCTTCAAATGCATAAAGCAGCGCACATACATCGCCATGTCATCCTCCGGGGTGCGTGGCTTTTCATTTTCAAAAATGGTGTCCAGCTCCATGGCAGCCGTGGCGGTGAGCGCATCGCCGTTTGCGCCTTCAAAGGCGTTGGGCATTAGGCGGTTCGCCGCCTGAGGAAACACGCGGTAGAACAGCGGAAGGTAGCCGAGCAAAAGGTTCTCTCTCTCGCTTTCGCCAAAGGCGCGCGTGCCGTTCCAACGCTCCAGCCCCTGGATAGCGCTGCTAAGCGGCGCGTCCGGGCACAGGAGGCCGCGCGCCACCTCCTGCTTGGGATGGCGGCTTTGAATGGGCAGCACCACGCGCAGCGGATGGCCGTCCTCCAGGCGGGATAGGGCCAGCGAGCACAGGCGGGTTTGCTGCTCGTCCGTGAAGATTTTGACGAGCTGGCCGCCATTGCCCGCAATGCACAGGGCCATGCGCTCCGGCAGCAGGGGACGAAGCTCCTCGTCCTGCCAGGCACGGTGCAGCACCTCGCCGGAGAGATAGTACAGGAAGCCGATTTCAAACAGGAGCAGGCTTTCCACGTAGCCGATGCGCCCGGTGGAACGGGAAACCGCCATGGCCTCGCGGATATCCTGGGCATAGGCGGCAAACAGGTCGTCCATCAGGAACATGCACTTCAGGCGGCCGCGCACGGTTGCGCTTTCCCGGCGCAGGGCGGCTGACGTTTGCCGCACAGCCCCGGCAAGCGCTGCCGAGCCCTGGGAAAAATCCGTTTCAAGGTCGGCAAGATGATTTTCTCCCAGGGAATCAAACAGCATTTGCCTACAGCCAAGCCTCAGCGAGCATTCAATCGTGGCATGGGTGGCGTTGCACAGCCACAGGCTAAGATCGGTCGTGCTTCCTCCGATATCCAGGTTCAGGTATCCGCTGTGGGCGTTGGCCTCGCTGCGGCTTAAAAAGTACAGGCCGTCGGCCTGGTTTTCGGTGGCGTAAAGCACGGCGGGGCCGTCTGGGGAAAGGGGAAGGCCCGTTTCGGCGGCCACCTCGCGCGCCAGGCCGCGCATCAGCTCAAGATAGGCCTCCTGCTTGTGAGGGGGCATGGCGTTGGGCATGGATACGCGCCAGGAAACGCTGGGCGAGCCCCACAGCCGCGCGCTGAGGGAGGCCTGCGTCATCACCTGCTTCAAAAATAGGCGCAGGCAGCGCAGGGAATAGGGCTCTCCGCCCCATTTCAGGTCGTAGTACAGCGTGCCCGCGGCCTTTTCAATCAACTGGCCCAGCGAGCTGTGGTAATAGATGTGCCCGTCCGTCAACACGGCGTTCCATGCCTCCGGCTGATCCCGGAACATGTCCATCACGCTGTAGTAGGTTGCCTCCACGGGCGCGTTGGGCAGCAGAACATCCTGGGGCAGCAATTCCTCACGCAAAACGTCCGCGTCGGGCGTGCGCCCCAGCAGCCGGGCATGCATGCATTCCGGCAGCACGGCGGGCTGGACGCGCTCGCCCTGGCGCAGCATGACCGTGGTGGAGATACTGCCAAAGTCGATGGCGGCAACGGCGACGGGCTCATGCTTGATATGATGAAGCGGTATGCAGCACGGCACCGCGCCCAGGGACAGGCCTCCCTGACGAAGCGCCACAAAGGAAGGAAAGCGGTCGGTGCATACGGTTTGCCAGGCGCCGGTTTCGCGGTTGAACGGCGTTCCCTGCCGCCAACCGCCGCTGGAAAGCCCCCACACCTCCAGGCTGCCTGGCGCGTGGGCATGGATGAAATATTGCTTCCACAGGCCGGGGGCAAAGTGCGCCCTGGGCCAAAGCGTGATTTGCGGCACAGAAGCCTCCGGCAGCAGGATAGCCGCGCCGCTTTGCGCCTGACCGGACAGCGTATAGGCGCGCTGGAAGGTAACGGCGCTTACGCGGCAGGCCTCATCCCCGGGCAGGCGGCAGGAAAGGCGGAAGGAAGCGAGAATGGCCTTGCCATCGCTGACAGAGGAAAACGACAGGCTGCCGGTTTCAAGAACGGGCGCCGTTTCGGGCGCTTCCTCCGCGCGTGCGGTCAGCCATGCGCACAGCTGCGGAGAAAGCGGGGGAATGGCATAGCAGGCCGCGCCGTTGTGCTCTACGCGGCAACGCTCGTTTAGGGCGGCGCTATCAAAGGGCGGCTGGCCCTGCGCAAGCAGCAGGCAGTCCGCGAAGGGCTGCGAGGCCGCCGCCGCGTCCATGGAGCCGAACATGGAGGCCAGAATGTGTTGCAGCGCGGCGGGCTGGGCCTCCAGCGGATAGGACAGGGTGAGAACACGGCTGGCGGGCGCGGGCTGGCTTTCCAGCTCATGCGCCCAGGCGGACAGCAGCCGCGGGAGCTGCGGCCATAGGCCGGGCCTGTCCTTTACCTCCCGCGCAAGGCCGCGCAGGGCCCCGGCGGCTTGCAGCCGCCAGGCGGGTTCGTTCCGCTCCAAAAGGGAAAGCTCCTTTTCAAGCCGGTCAAGCGTTTGCTGCTCGTTAGGCGTGCGCGCGGGCTCCACGCCATAAGCGTCGGAGGCGCAGGCAAAGGGCTCGCCCTCAAGCGTGTATAGAAGGGTTGAGCCGCCGCGAATTTCGGGAACGCTTTCCCGCAGGAATACGCGAAGCAGGGGGTTCTCGCCGGGCGCGAAGGCACCGGCGGAAACCATTTGCGTGCCGGAGGAGATCGCAGAAAGGCCCGGCGCATATGCGCCCAGCAGGCGCAGGCGCAACGAACGCAGGGCGCTTTCATCCGCCCGCTCCAGCTTATCGCGCCAGGGCCTGCGGGCGAGCGCAAGCTCGTCCACAAAGGCGGAAAGCACCGCGCAGAGCTCCGCGTTCGGGGAATAGAGCGGGCTGTGCAGGGCGGGCTGCTCGTTGAGCGCTTGCAGCATGCGCAGGCGCGCGCTTAGAATCGCCGCGTCGCGCTCGCACAGGAGGGGGCAGGGCTCCAGATAGCATTGGCGCGCGCGGTCATACCAGGTAACGCAGGGCGGCAGCAGGGAGCTCAGGTCGCCGGGGTTGGCGGCGGGCACAACGGCCATATCGCGCGAAAGCAGCGCGATAGGCTGGGGTTGGGCCGCGGCCCCGGGGGCGCGCAGCGTAAACACCCACAGCCCGTCCTCCGCACGCCGGGCGGGTAGCGCCGCCAGCACGCTCATGGAAAGGGCGGTTTCGCCGCCCAGGGAAATAAGCTCCAGAGAAGGCCAGCTATCGTCCCTGGGCCAGGTATCCCACAGCAAAAGCAGGGCGAGCACGGCCCGATATTCCAAAAGCCTGGGGTGCGCCAGGGCGCGCGAGGAGGCTATGCGCGCAAGGCGGCGCAGCTGCTGTTCGCCGCTAAGCACACTGGGAATGGAATAGCTTACGTCGTTTCCCGGCGTGCGCATGTAGCGCGCCAGGCTTTCCAGCCATTCGCGCGGACGCTGGTTATGGTCGCTCACAATGCCGGGCTGCGTGTGGTAGCCCGTGTGAAAGCCCTCGTCCATTGGCGGCAGCAGCGTAAGATAGGGCGTTTCCTGATCCAGGGCCTGCTTTTGATCGCGGCGCATACAATCCCCTCCTTTCGGCTGTCTAATCATTATCCATTACGGCGGAAAGCAGCGTGCCTAAATAGCTGGCGAAGGCCGCCTCCGGGCCGGAACCAACGGCGGAGCCGCCGTTGAGCGCGCTGATGACACGCTCCATGGTATAGCGGTCCGGCGCGCCGCCCTTTACCAGCTTTGCCAGCCCCTGCTGCGCCTGCTGGCAGGCGCGGTTGGCTTCCGCGCCGGAGCCGTTGGCCGAAAGAATGCTGTGCAGAGCGTCCATCACAGATGCGTCCAGCAGGGCGTTTTGGGGCAGGCGGCCAGGCTCGCCCTCCGCGCCGCGCATGGCGGGCGGAAGCGTGTAGAGCACCTGGTGCAGCCAGTTTGTATAGAAGGCGAAAAGGTGGTACAGCGCCTCCAGGAGCGCGCTTAACAGCGCCCGCTGGGAGGCCGTGAAGCGCCCAAGCCGGTGAAAATAGGCGGCAACGTACCCTACGCGAGCGCCCCGCCGGTCGCTGCCGGCGAACACCCCGCGCAGCGTGGGATAGCATTCGCTGAAAAACACGGCCGCCGACTTGAGCAGCGCGCCATAGCGGGCGCGATAGAGCGCCGCCTCCGCGTCAAAGCTGTCCCAGCCAAAGCGCGGGCTGTGGCACTGGTAATAGTAGCAGTCGATATGGGCGGCGTCCGCCCCGCGAAAGCCCGTGCGGAAAAAGCGGGCGGCGCAGCGCGCGGCCATCCATTCCAGCATGTGCGCGTCGTTCTCCTGGCTTTGGGAGCCGGTGGAATACACGCGCGTGGACACAAAGTGCTCAGGCGGCAGGCCCAGCAGATAGGCGGCGTCAAAAATGCCGCGCGTATCCTCCTCCCCGTCGCGGATCATGCCTTCCATGCCGTAATATTGCAGCGCCGTGCGGGCTTTGTCCAGGAACTCGCCGCTGTCCACGGCAATTTCACGGCCGGTATCCACCCCGGAGGCGGGCACGCTGTAATAGGGCAGCATCAGCGCCGCGCCCATGATAAAGCGCTCGCGGCTTGCGGCAAAACGGGCGTTCAAATACTTGCTCAGGGCGGGAATGCCGCTGGCTCCCGTGCCGCCGAAAATGCTGCCAACCAGCAGCAGGCGCACCTCGCCGCCGCGCGCCAGGTCGTCTTCCATGCAGTCGATCAGGCTGTTGAGCTCATCCGGCAGGCCCTGGGCGCGCGCCTCCTCCAGCGAGCCCAGCAGATCGGAAAAGAACAATACGCCCAAATCCGGATGGCCGCGAAAGCCCTCGCTATATTCCAGATTGGCCTCCGTAGAGGTGAACAGAGCGCGGGCAAGCAGCTGATCCGCGCCGTGGCTTTGCGCCATCTGCTTTATGGAGGCGGCGCGGCGGCTCAGGTTCATGCTCCAGCGGTTCAGCGAGAGGCGCGTGTGAAAGCAGCGGTGGGCGATGGGCGCCGCGTCAAAGGCCTTGCGCACCTGCTCGTAGTATTCCGCGGCGCGCTTTGCGCGGGTGGTGTTGCCGCAGGCAGCGTCCACATCCACCGAAAGCATGGTAAGCATGGGAATGGGCTTGCGCCTGCCAAGACTGTCCAGGGTATAAAAGGCGTCCGCGCAGGCGGCGTAAACCATGCCTTCCAGCACCTTATTGCCCGTGCCGCCCACGGCGATCACATAGCAGCCCATATACGCACCTCCTTACAAGCGCTTGAAAAAGCCGTGCCTTGCGCTTAGCGTGGGCGGCGCGGCCAGGCGGGATACGCAGATTGCCGCCAGAGGGTTCAGAAGGTATACGCCAAAGTAGCACAGCGCATCCCATTGGGCAAAGCCGGCGATTTGCCTGGCGCCAAGGAACCACAGCGCCGCCGCGAAGGCCGCGTTGCACAGCCAGATGACCAGCATATTCAGCCGGTAAGCCAGTATGGCGGCCTGCGTGGCGCGCGCCGCCTGCGTGGGCTTATGGTTCACGCCGCGCCAAATGAGCTGCGCAATGAGCGTTACCAGCCATGCGGCCAGTGCGCACGCGGCAACAAGGGCCAGCCAGCTTTGCTCGCGGGCGGCCATGGCAGCGCGCACGGCCTGGGGAGCGGCGTCCGCCGCCGCCGTGCAGCGCTGCGCCAGGTTTGCGAGGGCCGGCAGGGGCGCAAGGCGTGCAAGCGCCGCCGCCGCGTTGGGCGCAGTAGCGGCCAGCTTATAGGGATAAATCAGCCAAAGCCCGATAAACTGCCACAAAACCGGCAAAGCAAAGCACACCAGGTAGCATACCAGGCATTTCAGACGGTTTGTGCGGCGTATGCGTATGCGGCGCGCGGCGGCTGCCATGCTTTCCCCTCCTTACGAACCCGTGACGAATACATCAAACACATAGCGAATCAGCGGCAGGCTGTCCACCGTGGCGGCGGCGCGGAGCTGGCTGACCAGCTCGCTCAAGCCGGGCGCGCGCATCACGGGCGGAAAGTCCGGAATGGGCATGCCGTGATAGGCGCTGTCCGTGGCCGCGCCCCAGGCGTGCTGAAACTGCCGGGGCACGCTGGGGGTATCGCGGTCATATTGGGTAATGAGCTGAGTAAAGCTTTCCCATTCGGAAATCTGCTCGTTGGTGAGGGTTACGTTCAGCTCGTCCACCCAGGGGGCGTTTTCCCAGCCTAGCTGGTTTCCGGGCAGGCTGGCGGTGAGCAGCACGCGGTAATAGCCGGGGCGCAGCAGGGAACCGCTGACGGAAACCTCGGCCTCCAGCGCGCCGCCGTTCTGACGCAGGCCGGTCAGCCGGAAGGGGTTGGGGGCCTCGCCGCTTTGGAAGGCCGCATCCTCACGGGTGAATACATACAGCTTGTCGCGCAGCGGAAGCGCTTGTCCATTCGCGGGCGTATCCCCGGTGATGGGCAGCTCCTGGGTGAGCAGCAGCGCGGCCTGCACGCTGGCGCCGGAATCTACAAGGCTGTCGAGCGCCTTGTCCAGCCCGCCCGGCAGGCTGCTCTGCGGAAGCATAAGGGTGAGCGTGCAATCGGGCGGCACGCCGCCGTCCGCTGGCTCAAGCGTGAGCGTGGACAGGCTGCCTTCTGTGGAAATATGCCCATCCTCGCAGGAGAGTACGGCTCCGGCCGTATGCTGGGTATGGCAGGATAGGGTGGGGCGTTCAATCTGCAAATAGCGGTACGCGAAGGAGAAGGGCTGCTGCGTGACGGTTTCGCCGTTTTGGGTATAGACCAGCTCGCCCTTTTCAGGGCCTCTGAGCTCCCGCAGCGCGGGAGAGGCGCTAAGCTGCGCGTTCAGCGCCTCGGTATACGCCTCCACCTGGTCGGGCGCGCCCACCACCAGGCACAGGAGCGTGCGCGGCATGGGCAGAGCGCCCTGGATGGCCTGCCTTTTGGTGCTATAGCTCAGCTTGCCCCACAAAACGGGCTCGCTAAAATCAGCCGCGCCAAAGCTGCCCATCTGCCCCATATAATCCAGCGTAAAGGCGTACAGCCCAACGCAAAGGCCCGCGTCAAACACACCGCGTTCTTCCAGCAGGCTTTGCACATAGTCAACGGGCGTGCCGTCCGCCGAAACGCCACTTAACCTGCGGATGGCGGCGGGGTCGCACACAATGACGGATAAGCGGGTCAAATCCAGGTTGTCCAGCGCGTATAAGAGCGGATAGTCCGTATCGTCGCCCACGGCCAGCAGCGCGCCACCGCCTCCCGCCTCAATGGACGAGCGCTGCGCCGAAACCGCCGCAGCCATCGCATCCGCCTTTTCCGGGTTTTCCAGCATTTCAGGCGCAAGCCGCGAAACGCGCTCCATGGCGGGGGAACCCAGGCTGTAAAAGCTGCCGGACATATCCTCGGCGGAAAATTCCGAAAACACGGTGGGCATGGGATCGATGGCATAGGTGAGCATATCACGCCGCAGCGAGCGCAGCTCGCTGGCTGTGGCGTTTTCTCCCGCCACGCCCTGCGCCGCAAGATAATCGTCCGGCAGGCGCTCGTTGCCATAGCGCAGGATGCGCGTGCGCGAGCCTTCCGCCGCGGCCAGCATGCCGCGCAGCACGCCCTCGTACATGCCCACGGTGTTGCCAAGGCGGTAATGAAAGCCCCCCTCGCGGTACTTGCGGCTGAAATGGGGGTACAGGCCCGTTTCATTAGGGCTGATGCCGCCCATCACCTGCGAGGCATCCAGCCACAAATCCACGCGCAGCACGCCTTCACCGCCCGGCTCCTGGACGGCGGTGGGCGCGGATTCCACCTCGGGCCAGTCCAGCAGCCGCAAATCGGGCCCGGAGGCCTCCTTTGGGGCTGAAAGGAGGGCGCTCAGGTTTTCCGGCATGCCGCAGGCGGAAAGCAGCATAAGCCCGATAAGGCAGCTAAGCGCCAGCGCGAAACGTTTCAAAACCGGCATGCGATTTCCCCGTCCTTTCGCAAGCATCGTTCAATCTTCGACAGTTGGCCGCGCCTTTTCCCGCGCGCTTTGCACGGCGCGCTCATAGGCCGGGCTGTGGCGATACATGTTTTCATACAGGCGCAGGTATGCGCCAAAGCACTTGGAGGCCTCATAAGCGGCGGCGCGGGCACGGCAGGCCGCCGCGCTGCGCGGGGCCTGGCACAGGCGGCGCACGGCCGCCGCCATGGCGGGAACGTCCCCCAAAGGAACAACCTCGCCCACATCGCCTGTTACGATCTCGGGCATGGCGGTGGCGTCGTAGCAAAGCACCTGCGTGCCGCAGGCCAGCGCTTCCAGCAGCGTCATGCCCATGCTTTCCTCATGGCTGGCGCTCACGTACAGGTCGGCGGCGGTATACAGGGCGCACAAATCCTTGAGGTTGCCGGTGCGCTTCACGCCCATCACCGTGCCCTTGGGCAGGGCGGCGAGCTGGTATTCGTCCAGGCCAACGGCGGCTACGCAGTACTCGGGCCCAAGCGCCTCTCCCAGCGCGATCAGGTCCTCAAGTCCCTTGCGCTCGTCCCATACGGCGGCCACGCTCAACACCAACTTGCGCCCGCCGGTGTTTTCCAGGCCGTAAAACTTGACCACGTCGCGCATGAACTGCTCGTCCATGCAGGGCTGGAAGGCTTCAAGGTCAATGCCGTTGGGTAGCGTATAGATGGGATAGCCGCCCAAAAAGGAATGCAGCGCCTCGTCCCGAAGCCATTCGCTGGGGGTGGCCAGCACCATATGCTTGAGCCCGCAAAACAACTGCCGCTTCTCCCGCCAGTTGCGCGCGCTTTGATCTAGCAGCCAACTGGCGGGATAGGCGTGCTTGAGCACGCAATGCCCGCAACCGCCCTGCCAGCGGTCGCAGCCAAGGGTCTCCTGCGCGGCGCGGCGGCGTTTGGCTTCCCTTAGCGGCGGCGCGTTGCGGGCCAGGGTATAGTAGGCGCAATGGCCGGTATAGGCCCAGCAGTCGTGCAGGGTCCATACCACGGGCAAATCCTTTTCCTTCAGGTAGCGAAACAGCGTAGGCAGATGCAAATAGTAGCCGTGCAGGTTGTGCAGGTGAATCAGATCCGGCTTGAAGGCTTCCAACTGGCGGATGAGCTTTTTGGTTGCCAAGCGGCTGAAAAAGCCCGCCCGGTCGGTTAGCCTGGCCAGGCCCAAATGCACATAGAGATCGGGCTTGTTGCCGATGCGCAGGCTGGGAATATCGCCCGGGGCGTGCTCGCGCGAATGGCATAGCAGCGCGCGGTGACCGGCCTCGATAGCCGTGCGGCACAGCGCGACGGCGATACGGCCGGTGCTGAGCGTGGCGGTAACATTGATCTGAGCGATGCGCATGGCGGGCTCCTTTCGTAAAATGGATTATTCGGCGGTAACGATTGGCGAGATGCTGCGCGTCATTACGCAGGCGCGCGCCTCCGCGCGCGCGCCAATGGCCTCGCCCGCATGGCAGCGGATGTTCAGCGCGGGAAAATCCACCCCAGCCGTTACGCTGAAGCCCAGCCCGCCGGAGAAGCGGGGGTTGACCTCCAAAAACCAATATTCGCCGTCGTGCTCAATGAACTCCATGTTTACCACGCCTACCACGCCCGCGCGCGCGGCGATGCGGGCGCACACGTCCTCCAGCGGATGGCCGGGAAGCACGCGCACCGTGGTGCCAAGGCCGTTTACCGTGCGCAGCAGCTCCAGCCGGGCCAGCGCCTGCACATGGCCAAAGCGGTCGCGCGCCACGTCCACGGTATAAACGGGGCCGTCCAAAAACGGCTGCGCGATGTAATCATCCCGCGCGGAGAGGGCGGAAAGAAGCGCCTCCCTGCCGCGTACCACGGCCTGACCCTGGCTGCTGCGGCCATGAAGGGGCTTGAGCATGAGCGGAAAGGAAAAATCCGATTCCTCATAGGGCGAAAAGGTAGGAATGGTGCGGCATACGCCATCCTGCTGCAAGGCCTGCGCCATCTTGAGCTTGTCGCGGCACAGGCGCGCGCAGGGCTCGTCGGGTACGCATATGGTGCAGCCCAGCGCGGCAAAGCGGGCCTTTTGGGCGCAGAGCACATCCACCTCCACATCCGTGAGGGGGATGAGGTAACGGATTCCCTCGCGCCTTACCTCGTCCTCAAGCTGCGCGGTATAGGCCCGCGCGTCGGAGGCGGGCACAGCCTGAAAGAAAGCGTCGGCCTCCATGCAGGCCTGGTTCCATTCCCGCGGATAGATGTTGCATGCCGCCACCCGATGCCCCAGGGCGTGCAAGCGTTCAATCACCGCCGAAGCGGAGGCCGAACCTGCGGATGTGACCAGCGTGACCGTCATACCGTTTCCCTCCCGGCTGCGCGCCTGCCAAGCAGGCGCTTTAACATATCCAGCAGATAGCGCAGGCTTTCCATGCGAAACAGCAGCGCCAGCCCGCCGTATACCGCGATTCCCACAAGCACCTGGACGGCCAGCAGCATAAGCGGCGCAAGCGGCAGCCGCCCCAGGGCCGATACGGCGGCAAACATGACCGCCGCCAGCGCCATGGAGGGCAGCACATCCCGCATCTGCTCCAGATAGCCGTAGCCAAGCAGCCTGCGGTTGGGCGCGGCGTTGACCACGGCGGAAAGCAGCGTGCTTGCCACAGCGCCCCAGGCAATGGCCAGAACGCTGTCAAAGCAGAACACGGTCACGGCTAAAATGACCAGCCCATAGCTTTTTTTGATCAGCTCCAGCTTGAGAAACACATCGCTGCGGCCCATGGCGTTGATGGCCTGCAAATTGGCCGTGTGGATGGGGTAGAACGCAAAATCAACGCAGCAGATTTGCAGAAACGGCACGCAGGGCAGCCATTTCTCGGTAAGCAGCAGCTCCACCAGCGGCGCGGCAACCGCCGCCAGGCCTGCCATCATCGGCAGCACCAAAAAGCTGGATACCATCACGGAGCGCCGCATCATCTGCTTCATGCGCGACACGTCCTCCTGCTTTTCGGCAAGCACGGGCAGCATCACGCTTTGAATGGAGCCGTTTACCGCGTTCATCATCAGCTCCGGAAACTGCTTGCCGCGGTTATAAAATCCCAGCGTATCCTGGGAAAACCTTTTGCCGATTACGGCGGTGCGCAGGTTGTTGTAGCCGGTTTCCAGCAGGCTGGAGGCCAGCAGCTTCCAGCCAAAGGCAATCAGCCCGCGAACGCGCGGCCAGGAAAACAGCCGGCGGGGCCGCCATTTGATCATCACAAGCAGCAGGCAGGCCAGGCTTGTCTGGCTGGTAAGCTGCTGCCCTACCAACGCCCAGTACCCCAGGCCCGCCGTCGCCATGCTAATTCCCACCGCGCCGGACAGCACGGTTGTGGCCAGGCTTGCCAGCATCAGCCTGCGAAAGGCCATTTGCCGGGCCACCACCGCGTTTTGCACAGACGTAAGCGCGCCGGGCAAAAGCACCAGCGCCAGCACCCGCAGCACGGGCGCCAGCTGCGGCATGGCGAAATACGCGCCGATGGCGGGGGCAAGCGCGTACAAAAGCGCGTACAGCGCCGCCGCCACGCCCAGACTTACGTAAAATACGGAGGACAGGTCTGTTTCATCCACGTCCTTTTTTTGGATGAGCGCCGTGTTGAGCCCGCTTTGCACAAACACCTGCGAAACGGCGATGAACACCGTAAGGAGGGTGAGCACGCCGTAATCCGACGGATCCAGCAGACGGCCCAAAACGATGCTGACCACAAAGGAAATGCCCTGCATGCCCAGGCTTTCCACAAGCTTGAACAGAAAGGAGGAGGCGGCCTTGCGGCCGCGTGTGTCAGCCACGGGAGAGCACCCGGCGGATAACGCCGCAGATGAGCGCAACATCCTCGTCCGAAAGGCTGGGGTACAGGGGCAGCGTGACCACGCTGTCCGATATGCGGTGGGCTATGGGCACACGCCGCGTATCAAAGCCGGGCCTTCCACGGTAGCATTCGTAATCCGTAATCAGGGGATAGAAGTATTTGCGCGCGTATACGCTCTCCTCGGCAAGCGCCTCGCACACCGCGTCGCGCACGGCCCGCCCGCCCGCGAACACCACGGGGAAATAGGCATAGTTGCTTTCCACGCCCGGCTGCGCGGGCGGCAGGCGCAGCCCCTCAAGCCCCTCAAGCTGGGCCGTATAGGCTTCGTGCACATGCCCGCGCGCGGCAATCTCGCCGTCCAGGTGGCGCAGGTTGCATATGCCCATGGCGGCCTGGAACTCGTTCATTTTGGCGTTGCCGCCCACGCTTACCACGTCGTCCGGCCCGGTGATGCCAAAGTTGCGCTCCAACTGAAGCTTTTCGCAAAGCGCCTGGCTTTGCGTGGTCACCGCGCCGCCCTCAATGGTATGGAACACCTTTGTGGCGTGAAAGCTGAACATGCTGGCCAGGCCGAAGCAGGCGGCTGGCACGCCGCCCAGCTTTACGCCAAAGGCATGCGCCGCGTCGTAGATCACAGGCAGGCCATGCCTGTCCGCAATCGCCTGAATACGCTGCACATCGCACAGGCAGCCATACACATGCACGGGCAAAATAGCGCAGGTGCGCTCCGTGATAAGGGATTCCAGCAAATCGGGATCGAGGGTATAATCGCTTTCACGAATATCGCAGAACACCGGGGTAAGCCCCTTGCGCACGATGGCGTGCGTGGTGGAGGCAAAGGTGAACGGCGTGGTGATTACCTCGCCCTGTAAATCCAGCGCGGCCAGCAGCGCTTCCAGCGCCAGGTGGCCGTTGCTGAACAGCGAAACATGCTGCGTATGCAGGTATTCGCCCAACTGCTTTTGCAGGCTGATAAGTTTTTCGCCGTTGTTGGTAAGCCAGTGGGAATCCCACAGGCTGCGTATTTCCCGGCAGTATTCCTCAAAGCCGGGCATGGAGCTACGGGTAACGTTGATGCGCATAGCAAGTATCCCTTCCCTGGTTAGCCGCGCGGGCGGCGAAGCGGTTCCAGAAGGTGCTTCAAGCGGTATTTCACGCGCTGCCCAACCGGCAGGGCGCGGTATACGCGCCGCGCGTCCGGCTGGCGGAGCACGCGCATGGAGGGGGCGTTCCACAGCATCACATAGATATACCAGTCACGGAAGCGCCCGACCTGTTCAGTATACCGCTTTTTTGCAAATTCGTCCACATCGCCGAGCATTTCCACAACGCTTTGGCTGCGCTCGTACACGCGCTTTCCCGCCTCGCGCGACCACTGGCTCATGGCCCCGGTTCGCACGTTTTCCCGGTATACGCAGGTGTAGGCGTGCAGGTAGGCTCCATAGCCCGCCGCGGTCATAAACAGGCGCAGCTTCAAATCGCCGTGCGGGCAGGTCTTGTTCCAGTAGCTTTGCGGCATGCGCGCAAGCGCCGCGCGCGGAAACAGAAACGACGCGGTAGGCGCGAAATTGAGCTCGCACATATCGCCAAGGGTATAGGCGTGCGTGGCGGCGTAGCAGGCTGGCGCGTCCTTGGCGCTGTAGGGAAGAAACTCGCGGCGAGGCGCGCCGCCGCTTACATCCTCAATGTAGCCGTTGGTAAAGCAGAACGTGCAATCGGGATGGGCCTCCATATATTCCACCTGGCGCTTGAGCTTGTGAGGGTCGCACCAATAATCGTCGCCCTCGCACAGGGCGATATATTTGCCCCTGGCCCGGCTGTAATTGAACGTGGGGTCAATCGCCACGCCTTTGCTATACTGGTTTTCGGTTTCAAACAGGGGCTTGACGACATCGGGAAAGCGGGCGGCGTAATCCCGCAGGATGCGATCGGTGCCATCGGCGGAGGCGTCGTCGTGAACAAGAATTTCGATGGGGAGATCCGTTTGCTGGGCCAGAAAGCTATCCAGGGCCTGCGCGATGTAGGGCGCGTGGTTATAAGCCGCGCAGCAGACACTGACCATCGGTTCCATGGGAAAAACCCTCCTTTGTGCGGCGAAATCGGGTTACTCCGCTTCCAGCGGATCCCGCTTGAGCAAAACTGTTACCCGCGTGCCGCGGCCCACCTCGGATTCGATACGGACGCCGTGGCCCAGCTTATCCAGGATGCGCTTGCTCAGGTACAGGCCGATGCCCGTGGCGCGCTTATCCTCGCGGCCATTGAGGCCGGTGAAGCCGTGGTCGAACACGCGGGGCAAATCCTCCGGGGCGATCCCGATGCCGGTATCCTCCACGATCACCGCTTGCGCCTGCTCGTCGGCGCGCAGGGTTACGCTGCCGCGAGAGGTGTATTTGACGGCGTTGCTCAAAAGCTGTTCCAGCACGAAGCCCAGCCACTTCTCATCCGTGAGCGCGGTAAGTGCGGTGGGCTGATAATCCAGCTTCAGCTTCTTTTGAATAAACAGGGGCGCGAAGCGGCGGGCGGTGCGCACCATGACGGCGTTCACATCGCAGGTGCGCAGCACAAAATCCGTGCTGGGGCCGTTCAGGCGCGCGTATCCAAGCGCCATATCCACATACTGCTCCACTTTGAACAGCTCCGCCCCAAGGGCTGTGCTGTGGTTGCCCGGCTCGCTTTGCAGCAAAAGCCGCATGGCGGCAATGGGTACTTTGATCTGGTGCGCCCACATGGCGAAATAGGCGTCGCGGTCGCGGCACCCTCGCCCCGGACAGAGCCTGCGGCTCCATCC
>JALEIQ010000020.1 GCA_022769795.1 Clostridiales bacterium | reverse complement strand
CATTGGATAAAGTCAACTCTTGCTGAAGAAAATGAGTGGAATTGGGCATTTGTCCTGAAAAATGAAAATAAAGTAATCGGTACAGGGAGCATAGGCCCCAATGCCAACATGAAAGGTTACTGGGGCATCGGATATAATCTTCATTATGATTATTGGCACAAGGGATATTGCACCGAAGCAATGAAAGCTATTATTGATTTTGCATATAAAAAGCTCGGAGTAAAAAAGATATGCTCAGACCATGCAGTAGATAATCCTCGTTCGGGCAGGGTTATGGAAAAGTGTGGACTAAAATTTGACCATTACGGAGAATATACAAAGCTTGACGGCAGTCAAACATTTCAGGCAAAATTCTATAAAATGGAATTAGAGTAAGATCAAACTGATGGCTGACACAAATAAAAATTTATCTTATCAAACAAAGTAAAATGTCAGTAGTCATCAAACCACAAAGCCCACTGACACTTTGCCGCCGCAAGGCTGGAAGTGTCATAGTGGGTTACACACATTAAAAAACGTGCATAACATAAAGATAGCATTACATCCGAAAACAGACACAAAAATCGGCATAGCCAATATGGCTATACCGTTCAATGAAATCAATGATTCGATTTTGATACAGGGGATTACGTTGGGGCACCTTCCTTCCGGAGGGTGCCCCAATGGCTTGCTTTTATTTATAGTAGCAATGCATTAGATAAAACTAACTTCCGCCGGGAAATAGCCACTCCTTGCAGCAAGGCCATTGGGTGAGAATTTTCTCACCTCCTCCACCAAAGAACGCTCTGGCCGCTATGGCCCGGGCGTTCTTTGGCAAAGACACGGTTTTATTCCTTTTGCCTGTCCTCCCTTTCCTGGGAGGCGCGCACGGCGTTCAAATGGGCGCGAACTGCGCTTTGAGCGGCGTTTACGTCGCGCTTGACAAGCGCATCCACAATGGCGCGGTGCTCGCGTAGCACCGCGTCGCGGCGCTGGCCAGTGCGCAGGGTGCGCGCCTTGATTTCGCGAATCAGCTCGTAATACGTATCGATGAAGGAGCTGAACAGGCGGTTGCCTGAAAGCTCGGCGATGTGATAATGAAAATAGTGATCCAGCTGGGCGGCGGCCTCGTCCTCGTCAGGCACGCTGCCAAGCAGGGAGGAAAGCTCACCGAGTTGCTCGTCCGTGGCGGAGGTGATAATGTTCTGCACGGCCCGGCACTCCATCACCTCCCGGAATTCCAGCAGATCGCGATAGGTGGCCTGGCGGAGCTGCCCGGACAGGGTGCGCGCAAAATCATCGCCCACGACAGACTTGATATACGTGCCGCCCTTTGGCGAACGGCTGATGTAGCCGCGCGCCTCCAAAACGGTGAGCGCCTCGCGCAGGATTCCCCGGCTTACGCCCAGTTGATCGGCCAACTGGCTTTCAGGCGGCAGGCGCGTGCCGACGGTAAGCTCTCCGCTGCGCATGGCATGGGTGAATTGTTCGGCAATGCGGTCTGAAAGACGCTGATCCTGAATAGGATGGAAGGTTGGCATGTACTCCTCCTTCATGCACGGGGAAAGGATTTAGCCCTCCGCAAGCGCGACGTCCGTCAGCTTGTCGGCAACAGCGCAAATATCCATCCCCTTCGTAAACAGTAAACAGGTGCCGGTGGGGTAGCGGGGCTTTTCGGCCCAAACGGGCGGAATGGCCGCGTGGCCATATTTTGCCCCAAGAATCGCGCCGCAGATTGCACCGATGGTATCGGCGTCGCGGCCAAAGTTGCCGGCCCAGGTAACGCCCGTGCGGAAATCGCCGTTGACCAGCTTGAGCACGCCAAAGGCCTGGGCCACCGCCTCGCAAACGGAAGCCTTGTAGCTGGTCCACAGCTCGTCGTGCAGAGGCATCCAGGCCAGGAGCGGGTTACCGCCCGACTCGTCCACAATGTCCATGGCGCGCTGCATCGCATAGGCATACCAGGTGTCCTTCGGGACAGGACGCATGGCGGCCTCCAGAATTTCCTCAATGCTTCCGTCGGCCATGGCCGCTGCCACGGCGGCGGCTACCGACTGCGCCCCCCATATGCCCTCGCGGTCGTGGCTGATGGACGCGTCGATCTCTGCCATGGCAATGGCGCGATCCACATCGCCCGCGCACAGCACGCCGATGGGGCTGATGCGCATGGCCGCGCCATCGGAGTGGCAATAAGCATTATATCTGCCGGACAACGGCGGACGCAAGCCCTTTCTGAGATTTCGGGAGGCTTCAAATTCACTGGCGCCGCCGCGCTTAAATTCGTCCTGCGTGGCAACATGGGTGAGCCATGCGTCCACCACATGCTGGCTGGTAAGCTTTCCGCCGCATTCAATCAGCGTCTGCGCGGTGAGCATGGCAAATTCCGTATCGTCGGTAGACCAGCTTGCGCACTTGTTAAAATCGGTGGTGATGCCGTAGGCCATTTGATTGTCCGGCTTGCGGGAAGCGTCGCCAAAGCTGTCGCCGATGGCCAGGCCAATGAGCGCGCCGCGCGCCTTGTTGCGGTATCCATCGGGATTTTGAAGCAGTTGCTGTCTGGTAAGCATGAATGAACCTCCTTTAGATTTCTGCAACGGTAAGATCGCCAAAGCTGGCGCGGCCCATGGAGAACATGGCATAGCCCGTCATGCCATAGGCGAAAGAAGCGTCCTGAGCGGAAAGCGCGGCGTCGCCAACGGTGAGGGAAAGCCGCTCGCCCTGCGCGCGGAAGCAAAGGGCGTACGTTTCGCCGGGCAGCCAGGAAAACGCCTGCGTGGCAAGGGGCGTTAGAACGCCCCGCTCCATTTTGAGGATGGCGATCTGGTTTTCGCCATAGAGCCCGGCATAGTAGCCCCGGCGCGCGCCCTGTGCCCGCAGCGCAAGCAGCGCCTGCGTGCCGTTCCCCAGCGCCACGCTTCCCGTAACGCATGCGTCGCGCATGAAATAGCTTCCGGTGAAGGCCTGCGCCTGGCTTTCGCACAAAAGCTGCAGCAGCCCGTTTTCCAACGACCACGCGCCGTGGTTGTGCGAGAAGGGGATGACGCTGCCAAACTCCGTGCGCAGCATTGCGGTGCGCAGGGTGTAGCTTGCTTTGCCGGAAATGTGCAGGCATTTGGGCGTTAGCGTGCCGGAAAGCGCAAATTTGCCCGGCGCGGCGGATTCGATCAGCAGGCCGATTTCGTCAATCAGGCCGCCCTCCACCTCGGGAATGGTGAAGCGCAGGGTAACGTCCTTTGCGCCGTCAGGCAGAAGCGTGGGCGAGAGGAGAACGTCCCCGCCGGAGAGCGAGTCGCGCACATAGGGCGTTACAATGAGTAGCTCCCCCGCCAGCTTTTCATAGTCCAACGCCATTTCAACGGTTTGGCCCGGATAGGCGCGCGGAGAAAACACAGGCATGTAGCGCTCGTCGCTGAAATCCGCCCGTCGCCAGAAGGGCTTATAGAACCAGCGCGCCTTTTGCCCGCGCACCATACGATCCAAAAGCACGGAGCCGTTTGAAAGCCGCGAGCAGGTGGGCGACGCGCAGGCAAAGCGCAAGCCGTGCGTGCTGCCTGGAAGCGAAAAATCGAAGTAAGTTTCTCCCTTGCGCACGCGGCCTTCAAGCGCAGCGGGCACGGCTTCGCCGCGCAGGCGATAGCTCCAGACGGCCAGCTCATAGGCATAGCTGGGAATATCCAGAATGTTGAGATAGCCGGAAATGCCGGAAAGCACGATCTCGTCGTTAATGGGGGCACGATAATGCTCCGGCAGGCCTTCCAGCCCGCAGGCCACGCCCAAAATCGTTCCCACATTGCCCGCGTTGCAGTCCGTATCCCAAGAGCACATGGTGGCAATTTCAACGGTGCGGGCAAAATCGCCCGCGCCATAGCAAAGCGCCAGCGCGCATACGCCCGCGTTGGGAATGATATGGCACACCCCGCCGTAACGGTCGTAGCCCCATTGCTCCTCCAGCATGGCGCGGCAGGCGCGCCAGTCCTGCGGATGGGCGCGGTGGAAGATACGCACCGCGTTCACCACCGCGGCATACACGCTGTCCTCGGGAATTTGCCGAAGCCCCGTATCCATGATTTCATCGATATCGGAGGTCAAGAAAGCCTGAGAGATGCACGCGGCGATAAAAGCGGCACCATGAAGCCCCTCGCCGTCGTGACTTACGGACGCCGCGGCCACGGCGTAACGCGCGGCGCGATCGGGATCGCCCGGCGCGACCAATCCCCAGGTATCAATAAAAATTTGCCCGCCGATTTGCTCGGCAAGCATCTGCCCGTTTTGGCGGATGGAGCCCGACTGCGGCGCGGGAACGCCGTTTTTGAGGTTGAGATAGGCGGTATGCTCCGTGCTTACGCCGTAGCCGCCCCACCAGTACAGGCCCACCCCCTCGCGCGCATAGTTGAGCCAGGCCTCGGCCACCGCCTGCGGGGTGACCTGCCCGGCGTTATCGTTGAGCGCGCGCAGGAAAAACACCGGGCCGTTTGCGTCGTCATCGGCGGCAAAGTGCTTATAATCCTTCACATAGCCCCGAATGTCCCCGTAGGTATCGCGGATGCGCTCATAGCTCCAAATGGCGGGCTCCACAGGCGCGCCCAGGCGAATGCCGATGTTCATACCCAAGAAACCGGCGTAGATTTTTTCCACACATTCCTTTGGCTGCAAGCAAAAACACGCTCCTAGCATGCGTTTTGGAAGGGAAAAGCCCCCCTTCTCGGCCAGGCTTCCGGCTTTGGGACGGGAGCTTGGCCGAAAAGGGGGGGAACGGAGAGGGACTCCGTTCCCCGAAACGATGGGTTACTTCAGCACAGAGTTGATGTACTCGTTGAGCTGCTCGCCACCGGCGGCGTTGAACTTCTCCACCATCTCGGCAAAATCCTCCACGGGGCGCACGCCGCGAACGATTTCATTGGCATACTCGGTGTAGATGGACTTAACAGCCGCCAACTGGGGCTGGAGATCCTCGGGGATGATGACGTTGATGTCGTTAGCATAGAACTGAGCGCCCAAAGTGAGGCTGTCCTGCGCGGGGGTGCTGAGCACGGGGGTGGCCAGCTTGAGATCGGCGGGCAGGCCGTCCACGGTGGGGAAGAAGCGGGCCCAGTAGCTGCCCCAATCCTCGGTGAAGGTAACAACGCCGTCGTTTATGGTGTAGTGCTTGCCTTCCACGCCCAGCTTATCAATCATGCGGCCCTCGGGGCTGGCCATGTACTCCAGGATGGCGAAGGCGGCGTCCTTCACGTTCTGCTCGATGGTGGCGTTAATGGCGAAGCCGCGCTCCTCCTTGGTAACGTCGCTGGAGGCATAGGCCTGGCCAATGCCCTTGGCGGGAGGCAGCGCAACCAGCTCGGCAGCCTCGCCCATGGTTTGCACCATCTTGGTGTTGTACACCTGGATAACATCGCCCGCGGTACCGGCGATCAGCGCGCAGTCGCCCTCATAGAAGGCCTGCTCCATGGTGTCCCACGCCTTGGTGATGTAATCGGCGTCCAGGATGCCGTCCTTATACAGCTGCGCGTAGAAGGCCAGCTTGTTCTTTTCCTGCTCGGTAACCATGGAATAGATGTAGCTGCCGTCCTCCTGCTGCATCAGGGTGCCGGTAACGCCGAAGGCATGGTTGAAGATGCTGTCCAGACGGGCCAGGCCGCCGTCCACCGTGGTGCCGTACTTCACAACGCCAGCGTCCATCAGCTCCTTGAGCAGCTGGGCATAGGCCTCGGGCGTGGGATCGGCCAGGAAGGCGTCCTTGGAGGGAGCCTTGTCCAGGAAATCAGCGCGCATTACGGGCGCGGAGAACTTGGCGGGAGCCAGCCACAGCAGATAGGGGGAGCTGGCCAGACGGGCCTTGGAATGCTCGCCCAGCACGGCCTTTACATTGGTGGAGGCTTCCACGTAGGGGGTCAGATCCTCCAAAAGGCCCTCGGCGATAACAGGGGTATCGGTGTTGCCCTGGAAGAAGATCAGATCGGGATTGATCTCGCCGGTGCGGAAGGCCAGCGGAACCACTTCGATGTACTTGCCCGCGGGGGCTTCCAGAATGGTAATATCCACGTAGTTTCCCTGGGCTGCCATGCCCTTTTCGACGGCCTCCACCACGGCGATGGTGTCGGCGTCGTCAGGGGCGACGTCCTTAATGAGGATGGACACGGGAACCGGCGCTTCCGCTGTGCCAATTTCGGCTACGGCGGCGGTGCTGCCCAGCAGCATCATAGCGGCCAAGAGGAGAGCGAGCCATTTTTTCATCAGGGTTTCCTCCTTGAATAATATATTTCCGGCTGTATCCGCAGCCGTTGGGGTGCGGGAATGGGCGCGCCGTTACTCCTTCACGCTGCCTGCCATAACGTCCTTGGTATAGAATTTAAGCACGATGGGGTAGAGCAGCAGGATGGGCACGATGGCGATCACGATGGTAGCGGCCTTGAGCGCGCCGTAGTCGATGCGGGCCAGCTCGTTATAATCCATCACGTTTTGCGC
>JALEIQ010000011.1 GCA_022769795.1 Clostridiales bacterium | reverse complement strand
TGTTAAATTAAAAGAAAACTGCTTTTAAAATAATCAATAAAAATACATTAAGGCAATTTTTCGCCTTGTTCGGAATTGCGGGACGGTCTGGCGTTGCCGTATGCGGCTTAGTATCGGTAGCCGCTACCGAAAGTTCATCTATGCTTCTTTATTGACCATGAGCATTCGAGGCCGGATTGTCGCCGCCATACCCTTCCAGCAGATTGACGCCGCCCCAAACGCAGAGGCCCGCGCCCAGCGCAATCACAAGGGACTGCAATACATCGACTGCACTGTTGAAAAAAGTCATATGTTTCTTCCTCCTTATTGATAATGATGAAAAAGGCCGTCACGCTTTTTTCGTGGCGGCCTCGTTGTCTGAGGGGTTCGCTTCAAACACCTCGTAAGAATCGCTCAGTTTCACTTTGAGCCGGGTGGACAGGTGCTTTTCGATATCGAAAGCGTTTTTGGGGTCGGCGTCGGACAAGTACTTGTACTTCGGGTGCCGGGTAATATCGTACTTGTTCGACAGAAACGGGCGCACGCCGCGAAGCTGGAGAATGCATTTGCTTCCATCCATCACGGCCAGCTCGTCCATGGACATCAGTTCCTTGCCCAGCTTCTGATAGTTGAGACTGCGGGAGGTTTCACGCCCATGGCTTTCGCCGGTGTTGTAGGTGTCGATGGTTTCCCGTCCGAGGGTTTCCGTCAGTTCCTTGAGAGTGGTGCGCTCCTTCCCGCCCAGGAAAAGCATGCTGTCGCAGTTTGCCACGATGGTATCCGCGTTGTCCTTATACAGGGCCTTGAGCTGGCTTTGGGCCTGCAAGACCAGGCACGCGGAGATTTCGCGGCTGCGGATGGTGGCGATCAACTTTTCCAGCTTGGGAATCTGCCCGATGTTTGCCGCCTCGTCGATCAGACAGCGCACATGCACGAGCAGCCTGCCTCCATATTCATCGTCCGCTTTCTCGCAAAGAAGGTTAAAAAGCTGGGTGTAACACAGGGAGATCAGGAAGTTGAACGAATCGTCCGTATCGCTCATGATGAGGAACAGCGCTGTTTTGCGGTCTCCCAGGGTGTCCAGCGCCAGCTCGTCGTAGGCGGTGAGCTTGCGCAGCTCCTCGATGTCGAACACTGCCAGCCTCGCGCCGCAGGAAATCAGGATGCTTTTGGCCGTCTTGCCCGCCGCCAATTTGTACTTGGCGTATTGGCGCACCGCAAAGTGCTCCGGCTTGTGCTTGGCAAGATCCTCAAACAGCAAGTCCACATTGTTCTGATAATCCTCGTCGCCCTCCCGCACCTCCATGCAGTTCACCATCTCGATCAGGCTGGCGAAGTTCTGTTCTTCCTCCGGCAGCTCGTAATGGATATACCCGATGAGCGCGCAATACAGGAGGACTTCGGCCTTTTGCCAAAAATCGTCGCTGGCCTTGCCTTCGCCCTTGGTATTCGCAATGAGGCAGTTGACCAGCTTGAGGATATCCTTTTCGCTGTGGATATAGGCGAAGGGATTGTAGCGGTTTGATTTTTTGAAGTTGATGGTGTTGAGAATCCTGATCTCATACTCCTCCCGAAGCAGGAGCTGGCCGCACTCGGTAACGATGCTGCCCTTGGGGTCGGTGACAACATACGAGGAATGGCACTGCATCAGATTCGGCTTGAGAAAAAACCTCGTTTTCCCGCTTCCGGAGCCGCCGATCACCAGCACGTTCTTGTTGCGCGCGGTCTTGGGGTCTTTTGGGCGGTTGTTCATGGTCAGCCGTTCCGTTTGGGTGAGAAGGACGTTGCGCTGGAACACCGGGTCGATGTAGGGCGCGATATCCTCGTGGGTGCCCCAGCGCGCGGAGCCATATTCCATGTTCTTACGGTACTTCTTCGCGTTCTTGCCCTTCACATACACCGCCGCCCGGAACGCGGCAGCCACAGCCAGCCCAACGCACAGGTCGAACGGATGGAAGCTGGGCTTGGGGGATGAAAACGCCGCCGAGAGCCGCTCCAGCAGGTGCAGCAGCTTTTGGGAGGCGTCCGCGCCTTCCGCCATCCGCCATGCCCAGCCCAATTTGGTGGCCATGAGCGCGATGAACAGGTACGGAAGATAGGCGATCATCGCCTTTTTCACTTTTCCGTTCATCGTTCCAGCTCCTTGCCGCGCTCCTTCTGCGGGCTGGGCTTGACCAGCGACCGGGCATTCCGGAGAAGCACGGTCAGGGAGGGACGCTGCTCCTCCCGCTTGACGCTTTTGGCGGTATACTCCTTGAACGCCGCCGTGAGCGCGTCCGCATCCCGGGCCTTGAAAAACACCAGATACCGGGGCCGCTCGCCGGATGTGTCCTTCTTGAGCGCGTAATCCACGCCGTATTTTCGCGCCACGCGCTCAAAGGATTTGATATTCCCGTCCGTGATCTCGATGTTTGTCACGCCCTGCCCCTGGCCGACCAGCTCCTTAACCGTCTGCTTTCCCACGGGGCTGTCCCGCGCCCTCTGCCTGCGGTGGGCCAGATACTGTGAGATGGCGTTTTTGAGCGTGCGGCCTGTCAGCTTTGTTGTGTTGATGACCAGCGTAACCGCACGATGGTCGATGTCCTCCTGAATAAGCATCCCTCCTGTTCTGATTTTGATTTCTTTCCTGCCTCCCGTCCTGTCAGGGAGGCCGCGCACCGAGGGCAAGGCACTTATATAGGCCAAAAAATTTCTTTACGAATTGCTTTTGGAGCATCTAGGTGTTACAATAGCAAATGGAATTTTCTAGGTAATTTGCCCTATAGACAAGTTAATGTAGTGGGAGGTTAAAATAATGGAGCATAACGGACGAGACATAGAGGTATCGAAAAACATGGAGTTGGAGGGAGAAGGTGGCTACAACCCGAAGGAAGTTCTTGATGTTTTAAAGGCAAAAGGATTAGAAAAGTATAAGTGCCACGTTTGTGGTCAAGAAAGCTTTATGACTGTTGATAACATTGCGTTTCTGCATATTAACAATTGTGATTCACTGACTGGTATAGAGACGGGGCTTGGCTCATTTGTACTGATATGTAAAAACTGTGGTAATATGCAGTTGTTCTCGCTTAAGGCTCTTGGAATGTACGGAGGGGATGATACACTTGCAAATGGATGATAGAAATAATTATCCATCCGAAACCCAGCCAAGAAATATCATTACCAATACTTACTTGACAATTCATCAAGATACATATAAGTTGTTGCTTATTAATTTCTATGAACGAATTGTAAAATCAAGTTGGTTTCAAAAACTGTATGGAGTTTCCTTCTCGATTATCGGAATTGGAATAAGTGGTATAGTCGAATGGATTGCTTCGGCTCTTGTGCCCTATATTCGCGATTCACAGTTTGCCATTTTCAATACGTTATCAAAACTGTATGTTTATATCTCAATATTAAGCTTTGGAGCAGTTATATTACTTATCTGCTTGGCCTACAATACAAAAGAAAAGGAGGGTAGGAAGGCTGCAATTATTGATGAATTGGTCAGTAGAACTCTGGAAAAATCCAGTAATATTCAAAATCAAAGTGAATTTATTGATGTTACTCACGATTCAAAAGAAATGCAGCTCAAGTATATTGATGTTGACTTAAGAAATGAACCTGAAGCGAAGAAAGCAACCGCATGAAAAGGATAAGAATCAATGTAAGAACACCAATATTGTGCTTTTGATATCTGAGAATAACT
>JALEIQ010000321.1 GCA_022769795.1 Clostridiales bacterium | reverse complement strand
TCCCTTTTTCGACACCTTGACACCTTCGCGACTCATCGTTATAATCATTTCATCCTGTTAGCACTTTATTGCTCAAAAGCGCTATGCGGGCGATCATGGTTCAAGCATGCAAAGCCACACAGGCGGCGCGGCTAGACCATGAATTTTTTAGGCACAATGTTTCCATGGAAACTTTATTTCTTCGTGATAATCCTGCCAAAGGCAGACAGGAGGCGGCGGAAATGAAGGGCTTTATCGAGCGGGCCGATGAAGGCGTATTCCGGATGTGTCAGCTTTACAGCAATATGGAAAAGCGGCGCCGCGATTACGGCAGCGGCGTAAATCTGAGTATGCGGGAAATCCATGTGATCGAAGCCATCGGTACCCATCCGGACTGCAACGCCTCTTCCTTGATCGAAATGACCGGTATTCTGAAGGGAACCTTCAGCAAGACCATCTCACACCTGGAGGAGCTGGAGCTGGTGGAATGCTACCACAAGCACAGCAATCAGCGCATCATGTATTTCCGGCTGACGGAGCTTGGCCGGAAATCCTATCTTGGGCACTATGCCTATCATGAACAGCAGTCAGAAACCATGTATCGAAAATTTCGCAGCTATGTTGATTCCGAACAGAAAGTGATCATCCGGTTCCTTACGGATTACGCCGACTATCTGAAGGATTATCAATAATGGAGGAAGGCTTGGATGAATCAGGATTGCTACATTCTTCGCAACGCCAATATTGTAACCATGGAAAACGACCAGGTGCTGTATGGCTATGACCTGTTTGTAGCCCAAGGCCGGATCTGGCGTATCAAGAAGCATATTGAAGTCAGCGATGTGCGCGAGATCGACTGCACGGGCAAATATTTGTTGCCCGGCCTGTTTGACAACCATATCCATATGGATGCGAACGACATCACAGATATGCTGATCGCCTGCGGCGTGACCACTGCCCGCAACATGTGGGGCCTGGATGAAACACAGCAGTGGCGCAGGGAAATTAACGAGGGCACGCGCCCTGGCCCGACGATTTATTCCACCGGTCCCCTGACCGACGGCGCGACCTATTGGAACGGCTCCAAAATCGTTACCACGCCGGAGGAAGGCCATCAGGCTGTGCTGGAATGCTTTGAAAAGGGCTATGAATGGGTCAAGACCTACCCCAGCATCCCCCGGGAGGCCTATTTCGAGATTATGCGCACCGCCTCCGAGCTGGGCATGAAGGTGGTTGGCCATGGCAATTACAACGTATCCTTCAAGGAATTGGCCGACAGCGGTTACTACGCGCTGGAGCATATTTCCTGCCTGCCGGATACCAAGCATGAGGAGGATATCGTCTACCTGGCGCAGGCTGGCGTTTGGAGCACGCCCACGATTGTGGTGGCCAAGACCATCGAGGATTATGTGCACCTGGGCCTGCCGCTTAGCAATACGCCCAATTACGACCGTATGAATCCCTATTGGCAGCAGGATTGGGAAAACATCACCAACTGGCGCAAATCCCTTCACCGCTACGACCGTTACGACTTTGAGGAGGAAGTGGAGCGCGAGCGCATCTTCCTAAAGCACAGCGACCGGATTCTGCTTGGAACCGACGTTCCCAATCCCGGCGTAACCGGCGGCTTCTCGGTGGTGGAGGAACTGCAAAATCTGATGAAGTACCTTGGCATGACCGCCTATGAGGCGCTGAAATGCGGAAGCGTAAACGGCGCCATCCATATGGGCATCGCCGATCATGTGGGAATGCTGAAGGAAGGATTTGACGCAGACATTCTGGTTCTGACGGAAGATCCGCTGGAAAACGTATCATGTGTGGCTGACTTTGAAATGGTTATCAAGGGCGGTCTCATCCATGATAGAGCATGGTGCGAGGAACTGCTGCGGGTGGTGCGTAATCGTCCGCGCAGCGAGATTATCCCGCTGATGCCCGAACAATAAGCAAGGAGGAATACCTATGAAAAAGCTCATTTCCCTGGCCCTGGCACTGATTATGCTCGTCAGTGCAATGCCAATGGCTCTTGCCGGCGCCGACGATAACAGCATGACCGTTATCCTGGGCGCTGAGTTCTCCACCCTGGATCCCCTGGCATTGCCTTCCTCTCCCGAGATTAACTTCTGCACGAATATCTTTGACAGCCTGGTTAAGGTGGACAAGGATCTGAACATTATCCCCTGCCTGGCTACCGACTGGACCGTGTCCGACGACGGCCTGACCTATACCTTCAACCTGCGTCAGGGCGTGAAGTTCCACAATGGCAACGACTTCACCGCCGAGGACGTGAAGCTTTCCATCGACCGCTTCCGCGACGAAACCTGGATGCAGTTTGCTTCCTTCGCTGTGGATAGCTGCGAGGTTGTGGACGACTATACCGTGACCGTGAAGCTCAAGTATGCCTACGGCGCTTTCCTGTCCATGCTGTGGTACTGCGCCATTATCGACTCCGACTACTATGCCGCCTGTACGCCTGACGCGTTCGCCCGCAATCCCGTGGGTACCGGCGCGTATAAGTTCGTGAAGTGGGACGCCGCGCAGCAGGTTGTGCTGGAGGCGAACGAGAGCTATTGGGACACCCCCGCCCAGATTAAGACGCTGATCTTCAAGTTTGTGACGGACAGCAATCAGGCCTACATCGCTGTGGAGAACGGCGAGGCTGATTTCTACTTCAATGTGAGCGCTACCGACTTCCTGCGCGCTCAGCAGGACGGCGTGCTTGGCACCGCCACCTGCCGCGGCAACTACTTCTACTTTGCTTCTTTTAACGCCGACGTGATCAGCAAGGAAGTGCGTCAGGCGCTGATGTATGCTGTGGACCGCGACGTTTTGAACGTCTTTGTGAACGAGGGCACGGGCATTGTGGGCGATCTGCCCCTGGTGGAGGGCCAGGAAGGCTATACCACCGATATCAAGACCTATGAGTACAACCCCGAAAAGGCCAAGGAGCTGCTGGCGGCCGCTGGCGCCGAAGGGTTGACCCTCAACTACTACTATGCTGAGAACAGCTTAAACAAGAAGCTGGGCGAAGCGCTTCAGGCGCTGTTTTCCCAGGTGGGCGTGACCCTGGAGCTGAACCCCGTGGAGAGCGGCACCTGGTGGGCGACCTTTGACACCGAGCCCTATGGCATGAGCCGCGGCGGCTATCCCATGGAGAAGGCCAATACCGATAGCTGCTATTATGACATGTTCCATGGGGAGAATGGCACCTTCAATGTGGCGCACATCAAGAACGACGAAATCGACGCGCTGCTGGATCAGGCTCGCGTGGAGCTGGATTCCTCTGCCCGCAATGATCTCTACATCAAGGTCAACCAGATTCTTGCTGAGGAAGCCTACAACATCCCGCTGTTCTTCACCGCTTCCTTTGTGGTGTACAACCCCGCGCTTAAGGGCGTGGAAGCCATCACGGATTCCAACTATCAGTACAAGGAGTTCCACTGGTAAGTTCGACCGGTCGAGCGGCCAGGGATAGGGAGCAGGCTCCGGAGAAATGACGGTTTTTCCGGAGCCTCCCCCTGAAATTTCCATTTGGGGTGCGGCGAAGTGCGTTTCCCTTCGCCGCATATTTTGTTTTTTTCATTTATTGGGTGCGGGCAGCTTATAGGCCTGTGCGCACCAGCCAGCCGCCGGATTTTGCCGGACAAACAACCGGAGCGCCGGTTGCCTTCGCAGGGAGTGACTGCATGAAAAAGTACATTCTGAAACGAATCCTCCTCATCATTCCAATTCTTCTGGGGGTTTCCTTCATCGTTTTTTCCATTTTGAGCCTTACGCCCGGCGACCCCGCACGCCTGATGCTGGGTGTGGGCGCTAGCGAGGAGGCCCTTAACGGCCTGCGGGAGGAGCTGGGGCTGAACCGCCCGTTCCTTACCCGGTATTTCGATTATATGGCAGGTGTTTTCCACGGCGACTTTGGCATTTCCTATCGCACAAAGCTGCCCGTGTTTGAGGAGATTTCCGTCCGCTTCCCGGTAACGCTGCGGCTGGCCCTGCTGGCCATTGGCATGGTAACGGTGTTTGGCATCCTGCTGGGTGTGCTCGCCGCCGTGAAGCAGCACAAAATCACCGATTATATTCTGAGCGTGTTTGCAATGCTGGCTGCTTCCGTTCCAGGCTTCTGGCTGGGACTGATGATGACGCTGCTGTTTGCCTTGCAGCTGAAATGGCTGCCCAGCTATGGCCTGGATAGCTGGAAAAGCTATGTGATGCCTGTCATCGCGCTGTCGCTGCCCAGCCTGGCCGAACTGATGCGAATGACCCGTTCCACCATGCTGGAAACCATTCGTCAGGACTATGTGCGCACCGCGCGCTCCAAGGGCGTGATGGAACGCAGGATGCTCCTGCGCCATGCGCTGAAGAACGCGCTGATGCCGATTATCACAGTGATTGGCTCCAACTTTGGCAGCCTGCTAGGCGGCGCTGTGGTCATTGAAACGGTGTTCTCCCTCCCGGGCATCGGCAATATGATCGTGACTTCTATTCGCACCAAGGATGTGCCGCAGGTTATGGCAGGCACAATGTTTATCGCGCTGATGTTCTGCCTGGTGCTGCTCGTGGTGGATGTGGCATATGCGCTGATTGATCCCCGCGTCCGCACCCGGTATGAAAGCGGCGGGAAGAAGGAGGCGACGCGGGCATGAACCAGCAGAATGCATCAGAAGCCTATATCAAACAGGAGCGATTTGTGCAGTGGAAGCAATTCTGTGAAAACAAAATTGCCCTGATCAGTCTGATCGTGATGATTCTGATTGTCCTGTGCGCCGTTTTTGCCGATCAGATTGTCAGCTATGACAAAGTAATCAATCAAAGCCTTCTTGAGCGCCTTCAGGAACCCAGCGCGGAGCATCCTTTTGGAACGGACGGCTATGGGCGAGATATCTTCGCCCGCGTTATTCACGGCACCCGTTCGTCGCTGACCATCGCCTTTTCAACCATTTTCTTTTCCTGCATGGCGGGGCTGCTTCTGGGAGTAAGCTGCGGCTATTTTGGCGGCAAGCTGGATAATGTGGTGATGCGCCTGGTTGATGTAATCATGTGCCTGCCGCCGATTTTGTTCTCCCTGTCGATTGTGGCGGCGCTTGGCGCTGGCATGGAAAACCTGATTTTGGCTGTGAGCATCACCATGACCCCGTATTTTACCCGCGTTATCCGGGCAACGGTTATGTCCGTCGCGTCGTCGGAGTACATTGAGGCGGCGCGGGCAGCCGGAGCGACAAACCGGCAGATTATCCTTCATCACATCCTTCC
>JALEIQ010000307.1 GCA_022769795.1 Clostridiales bacterium | reverse complement strand
TTTGGCCTGAACGTGCTGATCGACACGTTCCGCCGCAGAAGGTAAAGGACGTGGAGGGGGCGGCCTTCGGGCGCGACGCTCACTTCCTTCGCCAAATTCCTATTGCCATACACAATCGCAGCGCCAGCCCCTGGGGGGCTGGCGCATCGCTCGCCTTGAGCCGCAAAAGAAACGCGTTGGGAGGATACGCATGCTTGCCGCTTACAAACGGGGATTACGGCCTGGTGTGCCGATTGCGCTGGGATATCTTTCGGTGTCCTTTGCGTTTGGCATCCAGGCCACATCGCTGGGGCTAAGTCCCCTGCAGGCGATGATGATTTCATTTTTCAACGTAACCAGCGCCGGGCAGCTGGCGGGTCTACAGCTAATGGCCGCGGGCGCAGGCCTTACGGAAATGGCCCTGACCCAGCTTACCATCAACCTGCGCTATGCGCTTATGAGCCTCAGCCTGGGGCAAAAGCTGGACGGCAGCATGACGCTCCCCCACCGCCTGCTTTTATCCTTCTGCAACACGGACGAAGTGTTCGCCGTAGCATCCCAGCAGCCGGGCAAGATTGGCCGCGCCTATCTGTACGGCCTTACAAACGGGCCGTTTGTGGGCTGGGTATCCGGTACGCTGATCGGCGCGCTGGCAGGCGGCCTTCTGCCCAAGGCCGTAACGGATGCGCTGGGCATTGCGATTTACGGCATGTTCATCGCCATCATCCTGCCGCCCTTCAGGCGTTCGCGCGAGGTGCGCACGGTCATCGCCGTTTCTGTGGCGCTTAGCTGCCTGCTCACGCTCGTGCCCGTGTTTCATTTCATTTCGGACGGATTCCGCATCATTCTGTGCGCGGTGGCGGCCTCGGCGTTAGGCGCGTGGCTGATGCCGCGCCCTGCTGAGGACGATGCGGCGGATGAGGAGGTGCCGTGCTAATGGCGTGGGACAAGTTTTTGGTGTATCTGCTGGTCATGGCGGGCGTAACCTATCTGATCCGCATGCTGCCGCTGGCGGCCGTGCGCGGCAAGGTGCGCAGCGTGTTCTTGCAGTCCTTCCTGTACTATGTGCCATATGCGGTGCTGGGGGCGATGACCTTCCCCGCCATCTTTTCCTCCACCGGCAGCTGGATTACGGCGCTTTGCGGAACCGTGGCGGCGCTGGCGCTGGGATGGATGGAAAAAAGCCTGCTTACCGTGGCGGCGGTGGCCTGCGCGGTGGCCTTTTTTGCCGGGCTGCTGGTATAACGCAAGAAAATGCCGCATAGGTATTGCATTTTGAAAAAAACCATGGTACAATCATCCTTGCGATTTATGGAATCTAAGGAGGTGAAAGACGGTGCCTAACATCAAGTCCGCCATCAAACGCGTTAAGGTGAGCGAAACCAAGAATCTTCGCAACCGTATCGTGAAGTCCAAGGTCAAGACTTCGATCAAGAAGTTTGAAACGGAGGTCGCCACTGCTCCCGCAAACGCTGGCGCGCAGTACAGCCTTACCACCTCCGCTATCGATAAAGCCGCCGCGAAGGGCATTCTGCATAAGAATACCGCTAGCCGCAAAAAGGCCCGCTTGGCGAAGCAGCTTGCTAAGGCCCAGTAAGGGTTTTATCGTTTGCCCGCATGCCGCGTATGTTGCGGCGGTGTGCTGCAAAGCAGCAAATAGCAATGCCGTGTGATGCTTTCACACGGCTTTTGCTTTATCCAAATGTTCTTTCCTTCCCTTAGCGAATCGGCTGGGCAACGCCCATCTTCCGCCGCCACTCGGGCGTTTCGCCGTCATCCCCAAAATATTCGTCCAGGGAAACGATTTTGCCCTCTGGGGTGAGCTGGAAAAACGAGGCGGTATGGAAGGACGCGCCGTCCATCCACACGCGCATCACGGCAGCCATACCGCCCGGGATGGGGTCTACGCGCTCCACTTCGCCCTTCCATCTCCCGGGATAGGCGCAGTTGGCGCGCACATAGTCCTGCGCGGTAAAGCGCTCGTTGCTGCAATGCCAGCGCACCTGCGCTTCCGGCGCAAAAAAGGCCAGCAGGGGCTCCTCCTGCTGGCGCACAACAGCCTCGCAAAAGCGTTGAGCCAGGGCTTCCAGTTCATTCATCCGTATTCTCCTGTTCCTCATAAAAGTCGGGATCGATCTCCGGCATGGTTTGACATACCATGAGGTACGCGTCCTCGCCGTTATCCTCATAGTAGCGCTTGCGAACGCCCAGCTCGATAAACCCCAGGGATTTATATAGCTTCTGCGCAATCAGGTTGGATTTGCGCACCTCCAGCGTCATATACTGCACGCCCATATTGGCCGCATACTGCATCAGCGCCCGCGTTACGGCAGTACCGACGCCCTGACCGCGCACAGCCTCGTACACGGCGATATTGGTGATGTGGCCCTCCTCAAATACCAGCCACGCTCCGGCATAGGCTACCACCTGACCGTCCATCTCGGCCACGATGTAGCGCGCGCATTTGTTGGTGGTCATCTCATCCACGAAGCTCTGGTACGACCATGGCGTGTGGAAGGTGCGCAGTTCAATGGCGTGCACGGCTGGCACATCCGCAAGGGTCATGCGGCGCAGCGTCATGCTCATGCCTGGGCCCCCAGCTTGCGGGCGCGCTCGCGCTCAGCCTGCGGCGCGCGCAGGTACTTGGGCATCAGGGTAAGATAATCCACGCTTTGCGCCTGATACACCTGGGCCAGCAGGCCCACGCTGGCGGGGCGCAGATAACGCATATGCGCGGGCGGAAACACGGCGCGCTCCCCCAACGCCCGCTCAATCGCGGCGCGGAAGGGCTTTACACCGTCGCCCACACAGCACAGCCTGCGCTCCCCCGCCGCCTCCAGGGCGCGTTCCAGGAACACCGGCAGCTTCTCAGCCATATCGGGCAGCAAACGCTGCGGCGGCATTCCGGGCAAAAACGCGGCGGCGTACACCTGGCCCGCGCGCGCATCCTGAATGGGGCAAATCAGCGCGTCCGCCAGGCAAAGTCCGGCGGCCAGCGCCTCCAGCGCGTCCACGCCCACGCAGGGCTTGTCCGCGCCGTGCGCCATGCCCTTGACGGCGCTCACACCGATGCGCACGCCCGTAAACGAACCGGGGCCTGTTACGGCGGCATAGAGATCAACATTCGAAACGGCAACGCCCGCGCGGTTGAGCGCCTCCTCAATCATGGGCATAAGGTTCACGGAGTGGGTAAGCCGGTTAACGGCAGCGCCCTCATAGGCAATTTCGCCGTCGCGCACCACCGCCACGCCCGCAACCGGGCCGGACGTATCCACCGCGAGGATGTTCATGGAACCAGTCCTTTCCAATCGAGTTCACGAAAGCCGCCCACGGGCGTGAGGGTGATGATGCGCTCCCCCTCGCCCGCGGGTTCCAGCGTGATTTGCAAATAGCGCTCCGGGATAACCTCGGGGGCACGGCTGGGCCACTCCACCACGGCTACCCCGCCGTTTTGCAGGTATTCGTCCATGGCAAGCTCGTAAAGCTCCTCCGCGCCGTTGAGGCGATACCAGTCGAAGTGGTACAGGGGCAACCGGCCCGAATCGTGCACCTGCAAAATGGTAAAGGTGGGGCTGGTCACATAGCCGCCAACGCCCAAGCCGCGCGCGATGCCGCGCGTGAGCTCGCTCTTTCCGGCCCCCATATCGCCCAGCAACAGCAGCACGTCATCCGCCATAAGCTGCCTGGCCAGCGCCGCGCCGATCCGCCGGGTTTCCTCCACGCTGCGGCTTTCAAGCCTCAATTCGCCTTCGCCTCCGTCGCTGCGCGCCTGCGGCCATGCAAAATGGGCGAAAGCGGCTTGTACATAAGCCCCGCCAGCACGCTGATAACAATCCATTTGAGCAGGTTGAACGGCGCGGTAATCAGGAGCACAAACTTCCAGGCGCTATCCACTGCCGGAACCACGGAAGCGCCCATGCTCACAATTGCCTCAATGGGCATTCCAAAGGCCACGCCGTAAAAGGGAATCATAATGTACATATTGGCCAGCACAGCCACCAGGGTGGCGGTTACCGTACCCACGGCCATGCCCACAATGGCGCTTTTACGGCTCTTGTTATGCCGGTAAATCAGCGCGGCGGGCAACAGCATTGCGGCGCCCATAAGGAAATCGGCCAGCTCGCCCACGCCCTGGGACGAGGAATGCAGCAAGCCCAGCAGGCTTTTGACCAGCAGTATCAGCAGGCCGGGAATGGGGCCCATGGCGAACGCCCCCAGCAGCCCGGGCAGATGGCTGAGATCCAGCTTGTAAAACAGCACAATGGGAATCTCAATCATGTACAGCACGGATGCGATTGCCGCAAGAACGGCCACGGTGGCGAGTTCGCGGGTGGTAAGGAAGGGTTTACGTTTGGCAGTGGTCATAGGGGTTACCTCCTTTTAGTGAAATTGCCCCTGATGGCTTTTTCGCATCAGGGGCAACCGCACCACAAGGCGGCAGGCTGCTCTTCTCACATCCGGACTTTGACCGTAAGGCCGTTCACCGTTGGTTTCGGAATTGCACCGAATCGGGGAGTGGCAGGCCCGGCGCGAACGCCTGTGCCATACCGCTCCTTCGCGGACTATACCGCCAGTAGGGAATTTCACCCTGCCCCGAAGAAGCCATCATTTTGTTGGGTTTACGCGCAAATCATAGCACGGGTCGGGGTGTATGTCAAGGGGGTTATGAAAATCCACAGGGCAACAGCATTTAACTTTGCCCAAATAGGATTTGGAGGAAAGTTTCCGGAGAGAGAGCAGCGCGATAGCGCTTTTTCTGAAGACTGACACGCTTGCCCAAATCAATATTGCGGCACAGGGCAAGTGCTGTCTTGCGCAATACATTCAGGTTCAGCGGCGAAAGATCCTTTCTTGCCCGAGAAGTATCCTCATCAAAGATCACATCCAGACACCAATGGAGCTGATTTTCAATCGACCAATGCTTGCGAGCCGCATACGCAAACTTCTCTATATCCGTCAAGGATGTCAGA
>JALEIQ010000306.1 GCA_022769795.1 Clostridiales bacterium | reverse complement strand
CTAGCAGTTCCAGCAACGTTTTCTGTTCGCTCTTGTTCATCTTCGTCACCTCGCTATTGAGGTTTCGATGAATTTGCTCTCTTTTCCCCCCTTGCTTTTTCTCCTTTTTTCTCTTCTCTTTTTCGTAAGCGATTGCCCTGGGCCCTGGCCGGGCTCGCGGAGCATCAGCGCTCCTGCCTCCAATGCTGCTCCAGATGGCTCCACACGGGATCGACGTCCAGCGTGGCAAAGTAGTCCCGCGGCGTTTCCGCGCGGCGGATCAGCTCAAAAAAGCCGTCCTCGCGGTAAAGAACCTCCTTGCAGCGCAGCTTGCCGTTGTAGTTGTAGCCCATGCTCAGGCCATGCGCGCCCGTATCGTGAATCACCAGCAGGTCGCCAACCTCGGCTTTTGGCAGCATGCGGTCAACGGCGAATTTATCGTTATTTTCACAAAGGCTGCCGGTTACGTCCACCTTTTCGTCATGCGGCAGATGCTCCTTGCCGGGTAGGGTGATGTGGTGATAAGCCCCGTACATGGCGGGCCGCATAAGGTCGCAGGCGCTGGCGTCCAGGCCAAGGTAGCGCTTATAGATGCGCTTTTCGTTGAGAATATGGGTAACAAGCCAGCCGTTGGGGCCGGTCATATAGCGGCCCAGCTCGGTTTTGATGGCCACGCCGATTACGCCGTTTCGGGTGAAGATATCATGATACGCCTCGCATACGCCCGCGCCGATGGCGGCGATATCCGCCGCGGGCTCCTCGGGCCGGTACGGAATGCCGATGCCGCCGGACAGGTTGATAAAGCTTAGCTCAAGCCCGCTCTCGCGCATCAGCTCCAGGCCGGTTTGAAACAGCAGCCTGGCAAGCGCTGGGTAGTAAGCGGGATCGGTGGTGTTGCTGCTTAAAAAGGAATGCAGGCCGAAGCGCTTGGCGCCGTGCCGCTTGAGCATGTCCAGGGCCTGACCCAGCTGCGCGCGCGTCATGCCGTACTTGGCCTCGCCAGGGTCGCCCATGATGGTGTTGCCGATGCGGAAGGTGCCGCCGGGGTTAAAGCGCAGGCAAACCTCCTCCGGTATGCCGCCGTTGTGTTCCAATACCTCCACATGCGTGATGTCGTCCAGATTGATGTGGGCGTTCAGCGACCGCGCATAGACAAATTCCTCGGGCGGTACGTCGTTGGCGCTGAACATGATATCCGCGCCGTGAAAGCCGCACGCCTCGGCCAGCATAAGCTCGGTCATGCTGGCACAGTCCACGCCGCAGCCCTCATCCTTTAGAATGCGCAGGATGGCGGGCGTGGGCAGGGCCTTGACCGCAAAATACTCGCGAAAATCCGGCACGCCGGAAAACGCCGCCATCAAAGCGCGGGCGGTTTGACGCACGCCCGCCTCGCTGTAAAGATGAAACGGCGTTTGAAACTGCGCTGCCGCGTCGAAAAAAACCTGATCGTCCAAGGAAAAGTTGGGCATATCCATCCTCCTTGCCGCACCGCTCGGGCAGGTGCGAACGTGGCTATTCTAACACAGTGGAGGCATCCGGGCAACGGATAAACGCTGGTTTTTCTGCCTTTCCAATGAATTTTTAAGGGGAAAGCTGAAATGAATTTGGTTTTGCCGGAAGCGGCGAAAGAAACGCCAGCGCGCGCCGCAATGCGCAACCGCCCGCTTATTCGGCCTGAAGCTCCCGTTTTTGGCGCACCCACAAAACACCAAGCAGGATGGGCGCTGAAAGCATCAGGTCGTATTGATAGCGAATGAGGGCGCAGGGGCCGATCAGCAGCGTAAGCAGGTAAGCCAGCAGCACGCAGGCGGGCAGAAGCACCTCGCGCCTGCGCTGCCAGACGGCCCAGGCCAGCACAAAGCCCAGCATCCAGGTGTACAGGGCCGGGTGCAGTTGCATCCACAGCACAGGGAAGCGCTGGTAGCCGTTCAGGGTAAACAGCTCGCGGCAAAGCTTTTCCAGCCCGGGCAGGGCGTGCCAGCGCCGGATGCCGGTAACTGGATTGTGGCCCAGCACAAGGCAGCCCACGGGAGAGCCGGGCACCTCGTCATAGGTGGTTGCAAAGGAAACGTCCTGCATATCCCAATAGCCGCGCGTATTGTACAAAAAAGCGTCGATGTATTCGATGGGATAATGCACGGCCTCGCGCGCCCATAGCTTCAAAAAGCGCACAAGCCTGTCGGGGGTGGTTACTTTGGCGCTGCGCTTGGTAAAATCAGCGCGGTCGGGCGCGTAGTTTTCCGCGTCGGGCAAAATCTCGCGGATTTCGTAGCCGACGGGAACGTCCAGGCCGTGTTTGTCATACACGCGCGCGAGCTGCTGGCAGGGGATGCTCAGCATTTCGCGCACGGAAACGCTGCTGGCCCGCGTGGCCTTTTCCAGAACGGCGGCCCCTCCCACGGCGGCCAGCATACCCGCCAGCATGACGCACAGCACGCGACGGCCCAGCCTGCGCCGGAAAAAGAGAACTGAAACAAGAAGCAGCAGCGCCAGGCTGTATACAGCGTTGTTGCGCAAAAGGCCGGTAAGGGCGATTACCGCCGCGTCCCAGGCCAGAACGCCCTTGCGCGCGCGGCGCTCGGGCTCGCCAAGCAGGCGGCATAGCTCCACAACGCATACCAGCATGGCGGCGGCAAAGAGCACATCCTTGGTGCCGCTCATGGCCAGGATGGCATGCTGCGGCGATAGCGCAAAATACGCGAGCAGAGCGTACCAGAAGCCCTTGTGGCAGCCAAGCGCGTTGAGCCAGCGAAGCGCATAGGCGATGGAGGCGGCCAGCAGCACGGCCTGCACCACGGTATGCGCGCCGTAACCGGCGTTTTCATTGCCCAAGAGCGCCCCCAGCTTCCAAAACAGCCCGATAAACAGCGTGTGCAGCAGTGGGTGATGGGAGGAATAGACGCCCCGGCGCAGCTGATCCATTTGAAAATCCATATCATAGCCAGTGATGCCGGGGAAATACGCGATGATGACGGGCAGCCAGCACAGCAGGATTACGCCAAAGGCCAGCCAGAACGCCTTTTTTGCGCCAAGCGCCATGCGGGCGGAAAGGCGCATGAAGCCTTTATACAGCAGCACAAAGCCTTCCGCCGCCGCGGGCCCTGAGCACAGGGCGAACAAGAGCCCGGCGGCCAGGCCGTTCCAGCCGGTGTCTCCGTTGGCGCTCAGGCGCGCGCCAAGGGCCAGCGCCAGCATGAACAGCGCGCCCAGCAGGCCAAAGCAGGTTTGCATCCGCCGGTCTGTTTCCCGAAAAAAGCGGTAGCCTCCCGCCCACAGGGCGGGCAGCGCGGCAAGCCAAACGGCCTGCCTGCCTATTTCCTTGTCAAAGCCCGTAAGCCATGCGGCCACCGCAAGGCTCAGGCAGGCGCAAAGGGCGCTCAGCCACATTGCGGCGTGTGACATGCGTTTCGCGGCCATAGTTACACACTCCTTTTGCGCTTGCGGCGCTCCATCAGCACAACGGCCACCATCATCACAATGGTAACCACATAGGGAGCCATGGCGGTAAGGTCGCTGGGTACGTATTTTTGCATGCGCAGGCCAAGCGCCTCAATAAAGCCGAACAGCAGCGCCGCCAGGAACACGCGGGGCGGGTTGCCGCGCCCGAAGATGACGCAGGCGAAGGCCACATAGCCGCGCGCGGCGCTCATGTTTTCGGAGAACATGCGCAGATAGCCCAGCGAAAGGTGCGCGCCGGCCAAACAGCTTAGCACGCCGCACAGCACGCTTGCCAGGCATTTCATGCGCGCGGGGCTGCGCCCGCAGGCGGTGAGCGCGTCGGGGTATTCGCCCGCGGCGCGCAGATGGAAGCCCATGGGCGTTTTATAGATGAACGCCCAGCACACAGGCACCAGCAACCAGCTCACATACACCAGCAGGGTGTTGCCGCTGAGCAACGGACCCAGGATGGGCACGTCCTTCATCAGGGGAATTTCAACCGTGGGCAGGGGCACGATGGCGGGATCGGAAAACGAACCCTTCACATCAAAGATTGTGCGCAGGAGGAACACCGTAAGCCCGCCCGCGAAGATATTGAGCGCCACGCCGATGATGAACTCGTCGCTGCCGAACTTGATAACAAACACATAGTAGAAAAGCCCAAGCAGCACGCCCATCGCCACCGCGCAGGCAAGACCCGCCACCCAGCTGCCCGCAAAGTAGCTGCCCAGCACAGCGAAGAACGCGCCTATTAGCATCATGCCCTCAATGCCGATATTGGTGATGTTCACATGCTGGGTCATCAGGCAGCCAAGGGCCGCCAGCACCACGGGCGTGGCCGTGCGCAGCGTGTTTTGCAAAAGGAGGATGTTGAATACGTCGCCCATTACGCTTCCTCCTTTCGTACGGCGGAGGCACGGGCGCGCCTGAGCGCCGCCCGGTCGCTAAACTCTTTGCGTATGCCGCCTTCCGCCGCCATGAAAAAGATGATGATGGACTGCACAATCAAAATCAGCTCGCTGCTCACCCCGGCGCTTAGCTCCATGGATTTGCTGCCGATGCTTAAAATGGCGAAAAAGAAGCTCATCAGGATTACGCCAAAGGGGTTGTAGCGCATAATCATGGCCACGAGCATGCCGTCAAAATAGAACTCGTTGCTTACGGTTGTCAGAAAGCGCTTGTGCAGGCCGAATACCTCCAGCATGCCCACCATGCCGCACAGCGCGCCGCTCATCACCATGGCCCACAGCATCAGCTTGCCGGTGCGTATGCCGCCGTAGCGGGCAAAGCGGTCGTTTTCACCGGTCAGCTTCATCTCAAAGCCAATGGAGGAACGGCTCATCACATACCATACGATAAGCGCGGCCACGGCGGCGTAAAACACGCCCGTTGTAAGGTTGCTCAGCTTAATCAGCGGGGTAAAGGCGGCCTCCTTGAGAATGCTGTCGGTGCCGGTAGCGATGCCGCGTTCCGCTGTTTTCAGCGGCCCGTTGGCCAGAAAGCTGCAAAAATAGATAGCGACCGAGTTGAGCATGATGGTGGTGATAACCTCGTCCACCTTCCAGCGCACCTTGAGCACGCCGGGCAAAAGCGCGTACAGCCCGCCCGCCGCCATGGCCGCCAGCAGGGACAGCACCGTGACCAGCCATGCGGGAACGCCGCGCAGCTGCGCGCCAACCACGGCGGCGGCCATCGCGCCCAAATACAGCTGCCCTTCGCCGCCCACGTTGAAAATGCCCGCCTTGGCAGCCAGGCTCATGGCCAGGCCGGTCAGGCACAGGGTAACGGTTTTGGCAAGCGTGTTGCCCACGGCGCGCGGCTTGCCCAACGCGCCGCTTACCAGCGCGCCGTAGCCCTTGATGGGGTCGTGGCCGCAAAGCAGCATAACGCCCGCGCCCACCATAAGCGCCAGCAGCACCGCCGCCGCCAGCGAGATCAAATAATCCCGGGTCAGCTTCTGCGAGGGCTTCAAACGAAGCAGCGCGCGCAGCGATTGCACAAAGTCCCTCATTGCGCGTCCCCCTCCTTTGCGGCCTGCCGTCCGCCGGTCATGTAGTAGCCAATTTCCTCCTTGGTGATGCCGCCGGTATCAAAGCGCCCGGTCACGCGGCCCTCGTAGAGGGTTACCAGCCGGTCGCTCAGGCGGAAAAGCTCGTCCAAATCGGCGCTGATGAGCAAAATGGCGCAGCCCTCGTTGCGCTTTTGGATGATGCGCTCGTGGATAAACTCCGTCGCGCCGATATCCACGCCGCGCGTGGGCTGGCTTACCACCAGCACGGGCGTGCCGAAGGTAAACTCGCGCGCGATGACCACCTTTTGCATGTTGCCGCCGGAAAGGTCGCTGGCGGGCTCGTCCACGCCGGAAAGGCGGATATCGAAGGCCTGGGCCAGTTCCTGGGCGTGCTTTTTGACCTCGCGTTTGCGCAGGTGCAGGCCGAAGCGGCTGAACGCGGGCGTACGCTGACGGCCTAAAAGCAGGTTTTCCGCCACGCTGGCCTTCGCGTCCATGCCCATGGACATGCGGTCCTCGGGAATGTAGCTGAGTCCCTGCGCGCGGATAGCCCTGGGCTCACAGCCGGTTACATCCCTGCCTAACAGGGTAACGCTGCCGTCCGTTGCCGGACGCATGCCCGCGATGCATTCGGCCAGCTCGGTTTGGCCGTTGCCCTCCACGCCGCACACGCCCACGATCTCGCCCGCGCGCACGCTCAAATCCACGCCGCGCAGCGCGGGCAGGCCGCGGTCGCTGAGAGCCTTGAGGCCGCTCAGCCTGAGCCTTTCCTCCCCGGCGGGCTTCTCGGTGCGCAAATCGTCAAACAGCACGTCGCGCCCCACCATGAGGGAGGCGATTTCACGCTCGCTGGTTTCGGCGGTCACAAGCACCTTTTCCAGCCTTCCGCGGCGCATTACGCCCACCCGGTCGGAGATGCGCATCACCTCCGGAAGCTTGTGGGTGATTAGGATCACGGTCATGCCTTTTTCGCGCACAATCCGACGGATGACCTCAAACAGCTCCTCGGATTCCTGCGGGGTAAGCACGGCGGTGGGCTCGTCCAGAATGAGCACGTCCGCGCCCGCGCGCAGCGCCTTGAGAATTTCCACGCGCTGCTGAAGCCCCACGCTCAACTCCCGCACCACGGCCTCCGGCTCCACCTCAAGGCCGTATTCCTCCGATAGCGCGCGCGTTTTGGCGATGGCCGCGGCCTCGTCATAAAACAGGCCCTTCTTAGGCTCGTGTCCCAAAAGGATGTTCTGCGCGACGGTGAAGCCGGGCACCAGCTTAAAATGCTGATGAACCATGCTCACGCCCATGCACATGGCATTTTCCGGCCCGTGCTGCGGGCCTGTTTTCCGGCCCCGGATGAAGATCTCGCCCAGCGTGGGCTGCTGCAGGCCGTAAAGCAGGTTCATCAGCGTGGATTTGCCCGCGCCGTTCTCGCCCACCAGCGCGAATAGCTCGCCCGCCCGGATGGACAGGCTCACATCATCGTTGGCGAGCGTGCCGGGATATTGCTTGCTCACGTGCGAAAAGCGCACGATCTCGCTGCTTGGCATGTCCGTCACCTCTTTATTGGGGCTTTTCTTCCGTATAGAACAGGGAAAGCGTGTCGCCACCGGCGAGCTTTGCGTCCACAAAGGACGCCGTCGCCGTTACAACGGCCTCGCCCGTTTTCACGAAGGTAATCATCACATCCACATCCGCGCCATAGTCCATCAGCACGGCGCAGGGCGCAAAGCCCTCCGGCATGAGGTAGCCCGTTTCCTCCGTCAAGGACGAGCAGGCGGCCAGCCAGGCAGCGCCGCCCATGGAATTGATCACGCTGGGAGTCATCCCGGCAAAGCGCTTGGCAAGCACCTCGCGGGTCAAAGCGCCCCATTCGGCGGTGCCTTCCGTGCGCAGGAACGTATCCATCATATCCTCCCGAAGGCGCAAATAGCGGTATTCCTTTACGGGAAGGCCCTTGAGCGCCGCCATGCGTTCATACTGCGCCACCACATTCGGATCGTTGCTGAACATTTGAATATAGTTCTCGTCGCATGCCAGGCTGATGATCCGATTGGCCAGCCCGTCCAGCGTTTCGTTTGTCCAGAGCGTTTCCGCGTTCGCGCAGCCAAGCAGCAGAATGCAGGTAATAAGCAGGGCGGCCATACGCTTGCAGTTCATCACAGACGCCTCCATTTGTCAAAAGCCCCTTGCGGCGCGCAGCCTGCAAGGGGCCATCGTAGGATTGAGAAAGGCTTAACGGGTGCTTTCCACGCTGATCTCGCCGTTTACGATCTTCTGGGCCAGGGCTTCCACCTCGGCCTTGAGCTCGTCGGAAACCTGCTGGGTCATGGTTTCGTCGCCATAGCCCAGGCCCACCAGACCGCTGGACATATCGGCGTTCCAGATGGTGCCGCCCTCAAACACGCCGTCGCCAATATAACGGCTGATTACGTCGTACACGCTGTCGCCCACGCGCTTGAGCATGGAGCACAGGATCACGTCGGGGTTGATATATTTTTGGTCGCTGTCCACGCCGATGGCATACTTGCCCTGCTCCTGCGCGGCCTCAAACACGCCCAGGCCGGTTTTTCCGGCTACGGCATATACCACGTCCGCGTTCTGGCTGTACAGCGAGAGCGCGGCTTCCTTGCCCTTGTCGGGAGCCTCGTAATCGTCGGTATAGATGGGGTCGAGCACCTTGCCGTCGGGATTGGCATACAGCGCGCCCTGCTGGTAGCCCACCACAAAATTATTGATGGTATCGCTGTTTTCGCCGCCGATTACGCCCACGGTGGCGTTTTCGGACATCTTCATGGCGATATATCCCGCCAGGAAGCTGCCCTCGTTTTCGGCATAGGTGATGGAGAGCAGGTTGTCGCCCATGCCATCCAGGCCGTTATCCACAAAGATGAACTTGGTTTCGGGCATTTGGGGAACAACGGCGGTCAAGCCGTCCCAGAACTGCCAGCCGACGGCCACTACCACATCGTTGGTTTCGGCGGCCTCTACCAGCGCTACCTGATACATGCTGGCGTCGCTCTTGCACTCCACCACGCTGCCCACAACGCCGTAATCGGCCTTGAGGCGCTCCAGACCCTCGTTGGCGCTGTCGTAAAAGCCAAGGTCGCCCAGGGTTTCGGCGATGCACAGGGCCACCCGCAGCTGGCCGTTCGCATCCTGGTCCTCGCCCACGGCGGCAATGCACAGGGTGGCGATCATCGCAACGCAAAGCAGGAAAGACAATATTTTTTTCATCCTTCTACCATCCTTTCAAGGTTCGCAAGGATTGCTCCGGCTCATTATACTATACCAAATGAGGTTGCGCAAGAGCTTTCGTCCCGTGCCTCAGGGCGACAGCATTTAACTTTGCCGAAATAGGATTTGGAGGAAAGTTTCCGGAGAGAGAGCAGCGCGATAGCGTTTTCTCTGAAGACTGACACGCTTGCCCAAATCAATATTGTGGCACAGGGCAAGTGCTGTCTTGCGCAATACATTCAGATTCAGCGGCGAAAGATCCTTTCTTGCCCGAGAAGTATCCTCATCAAAGATCACATCCAGACACCAATGGAGCTGATTTTCAATCGACCAATGCTTGCGAGCCGCATACGCAAACTTCTCTATATCCGTCAAGGATGTCAGA
>JALEIQ010000284.1 GCA_022769795.1 Clostridiales bacterium | reverse complement strand
CGATGGTTTCCACGGTCATCATTTTGCGCATGTCGGTTTTGCCGGAGGGGTCGCCAATCATGGCGGTGCCGCCGCCCATCAGCGCGATGGGGCGATGCCCGGCGCGCTGCATATGCGCCATGGCCATGATGGGAATGTAATGGCCGATGTGCAGGGAATCCGCCGTGGGGTCAAAGCCCACATAGAAGGTGGTAGGCTCCTTGAGCTGCTCGTAGAGCTCATCCGGAAACGTTATCTGCGCCAGAAAGCCGCGCTCCTTTAGGGTGTCAAGAATGTGCTGCATGGTGATTGCCCCTTTCTATGATGAATGATGGAAAATCAGCGGATGCTTTCCTCAACCAGCCCGCGCAGGGTGGTTATACCCTGGTGAATCTGCTCCAGGGTGGAGGCCGAGAAATTCAGCCGCAGAGTGTTCTCGTGGCCGCCGTCCACAAAGAAATGCGTGCCCGGCACATAGGCTACATGGCGCTCCACCGCTTTGTCCAGCAGCTCCTTAGCGTCAAGGCCCGCGGGAAGCTCCGCCCAAATGAACAGGCCGCCCTCGGGCCTGGTATACCGCGTGCCCTCAGGAAAGGAGGCCAGTTCGTCAAGCATCGCATCCATCTGCGCCTTGTAGCTTGCGCAGATGCTGCTGATATGCTCCGGAAGCAACCCGCGGCGCAGAAACTGATCGACGATTGCCTGGGTGAGGTTCGCGGTGTGCACATCGCTGGATTGCTTGCCGATGGTGCATTTGCGCAGAATAAGGGGATCGCCCGCCATGTATCCCACCCGCAGGCCGGGAGAGATGATCTTGCTGAACGAGCCCAGAAAGACCACCCACCCCTCCTTGTCGAAGGATTTGATGGAGGGGAGCGGCTCGCCCGTATAGCGCAGGTCGCGGTAGGGATCGTCCTCAGCCACTACCATGCCGTAGCGTGCGGCCAGCCGGGCGATGGGCTCCCTGCGTTCCAGAGCGAGCGTGCGGCCCGTGGGGTTCTGGAAGGTAGGAATGGTATAAAGCATTTTGGGATGATACTTTTGAATGGCTTCCTCAAGCTTGGCGGGCATCAGCCCGTTTTCGTCGCTTTCCACCGGCACAAGCCTGGCTTCATACAAGTGCATGCACTGCATGTTTCCAAGGAAGGACGGGTTTTCCAGCAAGATCACATCGCCCGGGTTGATAAGCGCCTTGCACAAAAGATCCATCGCCTGCGTGGAGCCCGTTACGGGCAGAACAGCGGGAATTTCACAGCCAAGCTGCGCCTGCACGTAGCTTTTGAGGCTTTCCAGCAGCGGGGGATACCCCTCGGTAGCGCCGTATTGCAGAATGGCCTTTCCATTTTCCTCCAGCACCTTGCGGGCCATCTCCGCCGCCGTCTGATCTGGCAGGGCGGAAAGGGCGGGGTTGCCTCCCGCAAAGGAGATCATCCCAGGCTTGGCGATCATTTTGAAAATCTCTCGGATTGCGCTGCCGCTGACCCCATCAAAGCGGCGGGCAAAGGCGATTGCGTCGGGTTTCATGGGTATCCTCCTCCTTAGCAATGAAAAAACGCCTTCCTCCCAACGGTCGGGAGGAAGGCGGGAAATAACCGCGGTACCACTTCCATTTGGCATAAACATGCCCTCTGCGAGCCCTAACAGGCCCCCGCGCTGTAAACGGCGCACCGTCGGAACGCTACCTAACCCTTTCACGCCCGGGCTCCGGGAGGTATTCGCCTAAGCCGCCGCCGCCTTCTTGCACCAACCGAAGGCTCTCTGAAAGGCGCACTGGCAGAGGGTACTTGATCCCTTCATTGCCGATGGTGGTATTATAGGGGATGGGTCGGGGAAAGTCAAGGAAAATTTGCAGGGCTGCGCGGCATGCGTAAAAACCGCCCGCGTAGGATACAGGGCATTGTGCCCGTGCCGGGGGCATAGCCCCAAAGCTTTACGCGCAGCGCTTTTAAGCAAAAACGCGCCAGCCCAAACGGGCTGGCGCCGCATGGCTAAACGCCTCTTATTCCTGATCGTCGTCCTCGTCTTGCAGATCGGTAAAGAAGGGCTGCCCGCAATGCTGGCAAACGGGGCTTTCATCGTAATCGATATCGGCGGCCTTGACCTGCACGGTTTTGCCGCAGTGCGGACAATCGAAGGAAAGCTCCTCCTCATCGTCGTACTCGCCGCAGCAATCGCAATCCTCGTCGCAGCAGTCATCATCCTCGTCGCCAAAAAGGATATCCTCCATATCGCTCAGGTCGGAATCGATATCCTCCACGTATTCCTCCAGCTCGCCCACGTCGCCGTCCAGCTCATTGATCTTCTGGGCCATTTCGTCCATCAGGTCCAGCATTTCCAGAACGAGCTTGTTTTCGTTCTTTTCCTTGTTCAGGCCCATGCCTTCGGCCAGGCCGCGCAGATACGCGGCGCGATCCGTCAGATTGCTCATTGCTTTCTCCTTACAAATTCAAATGGTTTAGCAGCGCTCCATATACTCGCCGGTACGGGTATCCACGCGAATATGGTCGCCGGTGTTGATGAAAAGCGGCACCTGCAGGGTATAGCCGGTTTCCAGAGTGGCGGGCTTGTAGGTGTTGCTGGCGGTATCGCCCTTGAAGCCGGGCTCGGTATCGGTGATTTCCAGCTCCACAAAGTTGGGAGCGGCCACGCTGAAGGCGCTGCCCTTGAAGAACTTCACAGTTACGCTGGTGCCTTCCTTCACAAAGGGAATGGCGTCCTCTACCTGGTCGGCGTTGAGGGGGAGCTGCTCGTAGGTGTCCATATCCATGAAGTAATACAGGCCGCCGTCGTTGTAAACGTACTGCATTTCCTTGGTTTCCACGATAGCGCGGGGCATTTTATCGGTGGGGTTGAAGCTGCGCTCAACAACGGCGCCGGTCATGATATTCTTGATCTTGGTGCGCACAAAGGCCGCGCCCTTGCCGGGCTTTACGTGCTGGAAATCCACGATGTTCCAAACGCCGCCGTCCCATTCAATGGTGATGCCCTTTCTGAAATCGCCTGCCGTAATCATTGCTGTTTCCTCCTCAGTTTGATGTATGTGTGATTAGAGATAGTATGGCTTCGCATCAAAGAATGATAAGCTCGCGGGTGGGTTTGGTTAAAACCTCACAGCCGCCCTCGCGCACCACAACGGAGTTTTCAATGCGCACGCCACCCACGCCGGGAAGGTAGATACCCGGCTCCACCGTCATTACCTGCCCGGGCTTGAGCACAGCTGTGCAGGGCTGGCTGAAACGGGGATTTTCGTGAATGTCGATGCCTACGGAATGGCCCAGCCCGTGGCCGAAGCGGCCTTCGTAGCCGTGGCTGTAAATGTAATCGCGCGCGATGGAGTCGATGTCGCGGCACACCTTCCCGGCGGCCACCGCATCCTGCGCCATCTTCTGCGCGTCCAGCACGATGCCGTAGACCTTCTTCATTTCGTCGCTGGGCTGGCCAAGGGCCACGGTACGGGTCATGTCGGCGCAGTAGTTGCCATAGCGCGCGCCAAAATCCATGGTAATCATATCGCCCCGGCGCAGCTTGTAATCGCCCGGGACCGCGTGCGGCAGCGAGCCGTTCGCACCAGCGGCCACGATGGTGGAGAAGGAAGGCTTGCTGGCTCCGTGGGTCATCATGTCAAAATCCAGCATGAGGGCCAGTTCCTTTTCGGTCATGCCCTCTTTGATGCTGGGCAGGATGCGCTCAAACGCATCGCCGGTGATACGGCAGGCCTCCGCGATCAGGGCAAGCTCATGCTCGTCCTTCTGCTCGCGCAAAAGCTCCACCGCCGCGCCCACGGTTTTCCACTCAACGCCGTGGATGCTGGCACGGCATTTTTCCATGGTGCGCACGGTTATATAATCGTCCTCATAATACAGGGTATCGATCCCCTGTGCCGCGCACAGCTCACCCACAATTTCCTCGTGGGATTTGTTGTTGCCCGTCATGAGCACCTCAAAGCCCGGTGCCTGCGTTTCCGCCTGCTCGGTATAGCGGAAATCCGTTACGATGGCGCAGTGCTTTTGCGAAGCCAGCACGAGCCCCTCCCCGGTATAGCCGGAAAGGTAGAACATGTTGCTGGGATTGTACACCAGCACGCCCTCGTGCTCGCTAAGGCACATGGTTTCAAGCAGTCGTTTTACACGTTCTGTCAATGTAGATCCCTCACAAAAGGTCGTTTTGGCACAAAGCCATTTTTTATTCTACCATAAATAAGGTAAGCGCGCTACAGTTTTTTGCATTTTTTCGGGCGAAAGGATAAAATTCAATGCAAAAAGAGAGCCTTGCATTGGACGGTTAGCAGAGAATTACTCTCGAGGCTTGATAAGGCTCTCGCCAACCGTTGTTAACAGCAGGCTTATGAAAATAATCATGCAACCCACCGTCTTAGTTGCAGAAAAGGCGTCGCCCAAAAACAAAAGACCAATTATAACACTTGTTATTGGCTCTAATAGCGATAATAGCGCAGCGTTTGAGGGAGTCGTCATACGAATGCCCAGTTGTAAAAGGGTATTGGCGCCAATGGTCAAAAGGAAAGAAAATACCAAAGCACGCATCCATGCTCCTGCGGAAAGCTCAAGGGTGAGCTGATGCGTTGCAAGCCCAAGGGAACCAGTCAGCATAATTGTTACCAAAGCAAGATACCAGTTATATACATGGCATGGAATTTGCTTGATGCGCCTGGTTCCCAGCATGACCATATATGCGCCAAATGTGCAGCCTGATAGAAGTGCATAGACAATTCCATATAGATTTGAGCTTATGTGGCCTAACGCAAAGAATGAAACGCCAAGCATGCCAAGGAACAGCCCTGTTTTTTTCCATACGCTCAATTTTAGATGAAGAAATAACGCCGATAGAAAAGCCACGACAAGCGGATACACATAATGGAGCGTTGTGGCCATTCCTGTGGGAATGTGATTATAGGAAGAATACAATAATAGAGTGGTAAACGAATGGAAGCAGGCTGACACAATGACGAAAATGGAACTGCCTTTTGGAAGCCTTAGATTGGGCTGCTTCCTTCGCGCCAGCACAAACAGTGCGGGAAGGGGCAACAGGGAACGCAATAGCGTAAGGGTAAGGCTGTTGCATCCGTCCGCATAGATTCCTTTAGCCATCGCAGGCATTATGCCGTAGAGTATGGCGGAGAGCATTACAAGCAAAGAACCGATATTGGAGCGAGATATAAAGAACTTTGTCACAAAATGCATCCTTTCAAGAATAAAACAGTTATTGTAAAGGAATAATGCTACGAAGCAGATTGGAAACACACACGATTAATTTGTATTATAAACACATTACCAGGAAAAAATCAATAGTTGAAAAGTGCTTCGTGTTGTATATGTCACAAAAAATTAGACAAAATTCATAAAAGTACATTCTATAATTTGTGCTATAACGATATTGACTATTACATGCAAGTATACTAGAATGTATTTAAACGAAGCTGGATGTGGCACACGGTATTCTGGCTATCCAACTAAAGGAGGGTTTCACATGAAGAAAAAGGTAGCTCTGTTGCTCACTGTCGTCTTACTGGTAACAATGCTCATACCCGTTGGCGTAGCTGAAACAGCAAAGCCATATGCAGGACAAACGCTTCGCGTGGTTCTTGGAAACCATGCATGGACTACGAGCCTCAAGCCGTACATTCCCGAGTTTGAAGAAGCCACTGGCATGCATGTTGTACTGGAAGAATACGAAATTAATCAAATGACAGAAAAAGTGGCGATTGAATTGGCTGCTAAGTCCGATACGCTGGATGTATGGATGACCAGGCCTCAGCAGGATCTGCTGCATGATGTTAAGAGCGGATGGTTGGAGCCCTTGAATCGTTTTACCGACGGCGATGAAGAATACGAGGTAGATGACTTTATGTCAGCCGCTTTGGACGCTTGTTCCAAGGAAGGGGTACTCTACGGTATTCCGATTTGCTCGGAGCGTCAATTGCTCTATTACAGAAAGGATCTATTTGAAAAGGCCGGCGTAAAAGTACCAACCACCATGGATGAGCTTATGGAGGCTGCTGAGAAGCTGCATGATCCCGCGAATGGCGTCTATGGTTTTGTGCATCGGTCATTGGTCGGCATGTGTCAGGTAGTCAGCTTCCTATATAGTTTTGGGGGCGGCTATCAGGACGCGGAGGGTAACTCTATTCTCAGCACGCCGGAGAGCGTGGCGGGCTTTGAATACTATGGGAAAATTCTTTCCAACTATTCAGCGCCGAGCCCGGAATCGCTGGACTATCTGGAGGTGTTTGCCCTATTCGCTCAGGGCAAAGCCGCTATGATTTCTGATGTGGATGCAAACTATCTGTTGCTGGCTGACCCGTCGGCTACCGAGTATTCCGATGTGATAGGCTATGCTGAGTTTCCTGCCGGCCCAGCGGGCTCTCGCCCCATTAACTCGTGCTCCTTTAGCTTGAGTATCAATGCGTTTTCAGCACAGAAAGAAGCCGCATGGGAGTTTATCAAGTGGGCTACCGGCAAGGAAATTAACGGACGTATCCAAGCAAACGGCGCGCCTACCGCTCGCAAATCTGCCTGGAATGACGCCGAGCTCAACAAAAACCTTCCTGAAGAATTGATTGCGGTAAATCAGGCTATCATGGCTGTAGACGGGGGCGTCGGTATTGACCGTCCTATTACACTGAACTTTAATGAGGCCAAAGAATACGTCAATATGGCTATCTATGAGTCCATTGTTCGAAAAGGAGAGAATCTGGCTGAATTTATGGCTGAAATGGACGGATATCTCAACGAGATTTACGCAAACGATAAATAACAACCCAAGGGGTGCGAGAATGCGCTCATCAGCGGGGAAATGGGGAAACTCGTTTCCCCGCTTTTCGAGAATTGTGTGCTTACACAGAAAGGAAGGGCGCAATGAATAATCGTTCTGAAAGAATGGCGCGCATATACTTCACTATGCCTGCATTGCTGATGCTGTTGGTAATTATGGCGTTTCCCATTGTATTCACGATTGGAGCAAGCTTTACAGACTGGGCGCTGTCCAGCGTCGAGTTTCCTCAAATCGTTGGCTTTCGAAACTATCTGGATCTTCTAAAAGAAACACGTTTTGCACGCTCGGTTGGAAGAATGCTGCAATTCGCTATCTGGACGAGTGTGATGGAAACGATTTTGGGGATCGGTTTCGCGGTTATCTTCAACCAAAGCTTTCGCGGTCAGCGCGTGGTGAAAACGGTCTGCTTACTTCCTTACGCTGCAACGCCTATCGTCATCGCCATAGTGTGGAAGCTCATCCTGGATCCCACGTTAGGCGTGGCGAATTACGTTATCGGTATGCTTGGTATTCAGCCTGTCACCTACTTTAATGCCCAAAACGGCATGACTTCTCTAATATGTATTGAAACATGGCAGGGCACACCCATTGTCGCGCTTATTATTGTGGCAGCTATGAGCAATCTCCCGGGAGATTGCATGGAGGCTGCGCAGGTGGACGGAGCAACGAAGTGGCGCACCTTCTGGCTTATTGAAATGCCTTTGCTTGCTCCTACCATTTTTATTGCATTTTTGATGCGCTTTTTGGACGTCACCAAAGCGTTTGACATCATATATGCCATTACCAAGGGCGGTCCTGTGTTCTCCACGGAAACGCTTAATTTGTATGGATATCTCATTGCTTTTCAGCACTATAAATTTGGGAAGGCCTCCGCGCTGATCGTGATGTACGCGGTGATACTTACAATTTTTGGCGCTTTTATGCTTCAAATAAAAAAGCGCTTGGAGGTTGATCAGTAATGAAAAGACGTCGAACGCTTAGCCGCATCTTCTTTTTCTTGATTGTCGCCGTAATCGTTATCTACATTACCATTCCTTTTTTGTGGATGGTTACGTCCTCGCTAAAGCTGCAAAGAGATATCCTCAATTTGGACAAGCTGATCTTTTTTTCTCCTACCATTCAAAACTATATCACCATTTTTGCGGACTACGATTTTATGGGGCCAATGCTCAATAGCATCTGGATCGCTACGGTATCTACGCTGCTGGCCGTTGCGCTGGGTTTTCCATGCGCTTACGCTATCAGCCGTTACAAGATGCGCTGGCTGAGTGTAACCATACTGATGGTACGCGTAATCCCTGCCATTAGCTTCCTCATCCCGTGGTATATGATTGTATCCTCGTTAGGGATGACGGACAGCTATACTGCCGTTATTCTTAGCCATATGTCCGCGTCGCTGCCGTTTTGCATCTGGATTATGAGCCCGTTTTGTGACAGCATACCCGTAGTGATTGAAGAATCGGCGATCATCGATGGATGCACTCCATTACGCCGCCTCGTCAGCATCATCTTTCCGCTGGCCGTTCCCGGTTTGATTACGGTAACGATTATGGCCTTTATCTCATCCTGGAACAACTTTATGTATGCGATGGTGCTCTCCGGCGCAAAGACACGCACCCTTCCGCTCACACTATATAATTTTATGGGATATTCCTTTGTGGATTGGGGCGCGCTGATGGCGGCGGCAACGGTAATTGTATTCCCTGTTCTGATTATTGCGTTTTCTATGCAGCGCTATATTATTAAGGGCTTAACAGCAGGGGCTGTAAAAGGCTAATAGAAGGGAGGCTATTACATGGAACCCAGGTTAAATCAATACATTTCAGAGCATCGGGAGGAGATGATACAGACTCTGCAAGAAGTAATCAGGATTCCTTCCTACCGCGGTGAAGCGGCTCAAGGCGCGCCCTATGGTCAGGGCCCCGCGCAGATGCTGAAAAAGGCGATGGAAATTGCAAAGGATATGGGCTTTCCCACTGTGGTAAACCTGGAAGATCAGTGCGCGTATTGCGAATTTGGAGAAGGGGACGAAATAGTCGGTATCTTTCCGCATTTTGACGTAGTACCCGAGGGCACGGGGTGGCTCTATCCGCCATACGGCGCCGAAATACACGATGGCTGGATATACGGCCGCGGCGTGGTAGACGATAAGGGGCCCGGAATCGCATCGTTATACGGCATGAAAGCCATTATGGATTTGGGTTTGCCCATCAAAAGGCGGATTCGGTTGATATTTGGTATTAACGAAGAAACAGGAATGGAAGATATAAAGTACTACATGAAGAAAAAGGGAGCTCCTGCTATGGGGTTTTCCCCGGACGCACAGTTCCCCGTATCTTTTGCCGAAAAAGCCGGCGCGACTGTTCACGTAGGTAAGAAGCTTACGGGCGAACGAGTACATGGGCTTACAGTCGTTCGTTTATGGGGCGGAGATGCGCCTTGCAACATTGCCGATACGTGCAATGCTGTTCTGAAAGCCAAGGAT
>JALEIQ010000278.1 GCA_022769795.1 Clostridiales bacterium | reverse complement strand
GCGATGAGCAAACCCTCCCGTCGGCGAGTGTGGGGTCAAAGACCAGGTCAGCCGGATGCACAAATCATTGATCGGAGGTTCCCCTACCATGTACGAAGACAAAACGTTGGTATGCCGCGACTGTGGCGCTGAGTTCGTGTTTACTGCCGGTGAGCGGGAGTTCTACGCCGAGAAGGGCTTCCAGAACGAACCTACCCGCTGCAAGGAGTGCCGTGCCGCGCGCAAGGCCAATCGGGCTTCCGCTCCCCGCGAGATGTTCGAAACGACTTGTGCCGCCTGCGGCGCGCCCACGACCGTTCCTTTCATCCCCAAGAGCGACCGTCCCATCTATTGCAGCGAGTGCTTCGCCGCCCATCGTCAGGCGTAACCGAACGCTGATAAAAGACGGACCGTATTTTTACGGTTCGTCTTTTTATCTGCATAAATTGCGGACACTTTCATTTGGGAAGAAATACTGCCTATGGCGCGTGCAGCGTTCCGTCGGGCAACCGCATTTCCGTCCATCTGGTGGGATTGCTGTGCGGAGGAAACGCCCTGGCAGCTTCTTCGTTGAATGTAACGCCATGCCCGGGCGTATCCTCAAGCCACAGCGCGCCATCCCGGTATACAGGCGTTCCGGGAAAGACTTCCGTTGTGTGCGGAGGATAGCCGTAGTATTCCTGAATGCCAAAGCTCTGGCTGGCAAAATCCAAATGCGTCTGTACGGCCAAGGCAATAGGAGTCATGTCCAGGGAGCCGTGCCAGGCGGTGCGCACACCGTAGGTTTCGGCCAAAACAGCGGCTTTGCGCGCGGGGGTCAGTCCGCCAATGGCGCTTAAATGCAGGCGAAGAAAGTCTATTAGCCGTTCCTGTACCAAAGGCGTCCATTCTCCAGGATGTGAAAATACCTCGCCAAGCGCGATAGGGGTAGCGCATAACGCCCGAATGCGCTTGAGCCATAAGGACTGTTCGGGCGAAACGGGATCCTCTACAAAATACATATCCAGCGGTTGCAGAGCCTGCATCAGCTTTAGCGCATCAGGGGGATCGATGCGTTCATGGATATCGGTGATGAATTGAATCCGGTCGCCAAAGCGTTTGCGCAGCGATGAAAGCAGGGAAACGATATTCTTTCGGTAGCTTTGGGGATCATATTGCTTGCAGCGGTTTGCTAAACAAAGATAAGCCGCATCCGCTTCGGGAGCGTCGAAACCCGTGTAGGCGACGCGCAGCGTTTTGCAGCCGCTTTCAACGGCTTCCTCCGCCAATGCCAAAACGTCATCCGTGCTGCCCGCGTTGCAATGTCGGTATACATCCACGCGATCTCTGCATTTTCCGCCCAACAGGTCGTACAGCGGCATACCGGCCAGCTTGCCCTTGATGTCCCAAAGCGCCATATCGATACCGGAAACGGCGTTGTTGCCTACCGGCCCGTTACGCCAGTAGGCGTTAACCATCAGCAGCTTCCATATATCCTCGATGCGGCTCACGTCGCGTCCAATCAGCAAGGGCTTAAAATAGCGCTCAATGATTTCCTTTACCGCAAACGCACGATAGGCCAGAGTTGCGCAACCAAGGCCATACAGTCCCGGCTCGCTGGTATCCACACGCACAACCACAAGGTTTTGCCCGTCGGGAGCAGTCAGGAAAACGGTAATGTCACGGATGCTTATCATGGCGCGTTCAACCTCATTTCTGACATGCCTAGCCAATCCAGAAAACCCTGGCGTCGCGTATTGTGGCTACTGGCTCAACGACTTGCTGAACGTCTATGGGGGCTCCCAAAGAATCCACAAAGGGCGGATCCTGCTCCCGAATGGGACGCAAACGGAACAAAGTACTCCTTTGGGCAAGATGGCCGCACCAGTCCGTCAAACCGAGCTGCTTGGCGGGAATAGCCGTAACCGCGTTGATAACCTCGGGAAGCGACATGCCAAAAGCAAGGAATTTGCTCATTGTGTGCGGCAAATCACGCACCGTGCCGGTAACATTGCGGATATGCGCGTCCGTGGAGATACTGAAGCACCGCACGCCCGCTTGAATGGCGGCCCGTGCGACACGCTGATCCAGGCTTCCAGCTCCGTGCCCCACATCCAGGAAAGCGCCGCGTTCCAGCGCCTCCGCCAAAGGCTGTAGGGGCGCGCCAGCCTCATCCCACATCACATTCGCCATGCTACAATAGCGCAGGTTGATGCTCGCGCCGCGCGAGGCGCGCTGGTTTGCCTTTATATTGGGCGCTCCATGGAAGCAATGGGTAATAATATCCTGTTTGCCCATCAGAGCCATGGTTTCCTCGTTGGAAGGCGGCCCTTCAACCAGATGCGCCATCAGCGGTACGCCGCATGCCTGGGCCACACGCTTCGCGGCGCGCATCGGTTCCAACCCTGCGTCCTCCACAATCAAACCGCTGCTGAGCACCTTTACGCCCAGCAGATACCTTCCGCCATCCTCCTTTAGGCAGCGCTGTGCGGCGGCCTCATCGATTACGCGCGCGTCGTAATAGGGCTGCTTTGTAACAAGACCTATCCGGCTGATGTTTAGGAAAGCCTTAACCGGAGTTTGGTGCGCGGGCATTACATAATCCCGGAAGCAGGGAAAATTGATAGCGCCGGCGCTTCCGGCGTCCACCACCAGATGAACGCCCGTGTTGTAGCCGATACGATCCACGTTGACGCCCAAATCGGTTGCGCCGTCATAGACATGCGCGTGGCTGTCTATAAAACCGTCGCTCAGGTAAAGCTCAGGGGGTTCCGGCTTGGGAGCGGCTTGGCGCAGAGAGCAGACCTTTTCTTCATTAAGCGTCAGCTCCATAGCAACGGGTTCCTGACCGGGACATACAAAAGCTTGTACGCGAATTTTGTCTATCATATGCGCCTCTGAGGCCTCAGCCCATTTGAAAGTATTCAAGCGCTTCGCTCAAACTGTTCACATCCGCATGAACCGTCTTTTCAGGCATTGCCGCTACACGCCGCACCACATCCGGCTGCTTTAGCGCGGTACCGGTAATGACGCAGACGACCGTATCCGTTGATCGTATCTTTCCGGCCTGAACCGCCTGCTTGAAAGCGGCAACCCCGGCGGCGGAGGATGGCTCCGCGCCGATTCCTTCGCGGCCCAGATCACGCATGGCCTCCATGATTTCCTCATCCGAAACGCCCATGGCCATGCCTTCGGACTCACGCACACATTGAATCAGGCGCTTTCCTCCATGCAGAGGGCTGTTGCCGGATATACTCTGGGCAATCGTCTTGCGGCTATCGCCGTATATCTGCCCTTCTTCGGCTCCGCTGTCAATCGCCTGTTTCAGCCAGCATACCGCCTCCGGCTGCACGCCGACCATATGGGGTAGACGGTCTGTGACGCCCATGGTTAGCAGCTCATTGTATCCCTTCCACGTACCCCACAGGCCGCCGCCAGTTCCAACCGGATGGAAGGAGTAGTCCGGTACGCGCCCCAACTCGCCGAAAATTTCATAGGCATAGGTTTTCATGGCCTCATGACGCACCGGATTGATGAAGTTAACAAACATGTAGCAGCCCAGCTGCTGTACCGCGCCATCCAGCATGGCCGAAATTTCATCAAAATTTTCAAAATCCAATATGGCGGCCTTTGCGCCGTAGAGCAGGATCATTGATTTCTTGGTATCGCTAGCTAAATACTCAACCAGGATCAGTCCAGGGAAGCCCGTTCTCGCGCTGTAGGCGGAGAAGGACGCCCCCGCGTTACCGGATGAATAGGTCAGCCCGCGTTTCACGCCAATTTCCTTGGCGTAGCTGATGGCCAGCGAAAAGCCCCGATCCTTGAATGAGCCGGTTGGCATGAGCGTATCATTTTTGAAATACAGGTTCTCAATCCCCAGGGAGGGGCCCAGGTGGCGCGACTTGATCAACGGTGTGCCGCCCTCTCCCAGGCTGACGATGTTACAAGGGCTGACCGGCGGGAATAAGTCCCTATAACGCCATATGGATTCACGCCGGTAATCGGTCATCAACGATGCGGAACGCCTCATGATTTTCGGGTCATAGGCTACCTCCAGCAGGCCCCCGCAATGAGGGCATAGGTTTACCTGCTGACGAAGGTCAATGTGCGCGCCGCAACTATCGCATATAAATTCAACCGCGCTGTTCATACGATCACTCCTTTGTTAAGCCGGGAATCCGCTGCCGCCTATGGCTTCGCTCGTGCGGCGGAAGGGCCGGAATCACATTCCCTCTATACAGCGCCAGCAGGCCACCTTATGCTGCAGCGCGGCCTCAACAAGTTCCTGCGGCTGCTGGCAACGCTCCGTAGCATAGGGGCAGCGTGGGGCAAAGCGGCATCCCGGCTTGGGATTGATGGGATTGGCCACCTCGCCGGTCAAAAGCTGGCGCGGACGCTTGCGCTTGTTGAGGTCGGTTGTGGGAATGGCTGACATCAGCGCCTTCGTATAGGGATGCAGCGGGTGAGCAAACAGCTCGTCCTTTGGGGCATACTCAACTACGTTGCCCATATACATGACCATGATATTATGGCTGATGTGACGCACAACGCATAGGTCATGCGTAATAAACATATACGACATTCCTTTTTTCTCCTGAAGATCCATCAGGAGATTCAGAATTTGGGCCTGAATCGAAACGTCCAATGCCGACACCGGTTCGTCGCAAACGATGAATTCCGGGTTCAACGCCAGTGCGCGCGCCAGCCCAACACGTTGGCGGCGGCCGCCGTCCAGCTCGTGCGGATAGGTGTTGACATAGCGTTCAGGCAGGCCGCATATTTCCATCAGTTCATGAACCCTTTCGTTCATTTCGGTATGATTTTTCACTGTTCCGCATACCTTCATCGGTTCAGCGATAATGTTGCTGATGGACATTTTGGGGTTGAGAGAGGTAAAGGGATCCTGAAAAATCATTTGCATGCTCATATGCATCTTTTTGAGCTCTTTGCCGCGGTATTTCAGCACATCCTCGCCCTTATATAACACCTCGCCGGACGTAGCCGGAAGCAGGCGCAGCAGCGTGCGGCCCAAGGTGGATTTACCGCACCCTGATTCGCCCACGACTCCAAGCGTTTCGCCCGCATTGATTGACAGGTTAACGTCCTCCACCGCGTGCAACAGCCCGCGGGGTGTTGAAAAATACTTGCGTAGATTACGTGTTTCCAGCAAAGCTGCTCTTTCAGCCATGGCAAGTATCCTCCTCAAACATATGGCACTTGATAAAATGCGTGCTGTTCACCCGGTGCAGCCGGGGCGCCTCTGTACGGCAGCGCTCGCTGCAGTGCTGGCACCGCTGCGCAAACTTACAGCCTATGGGCAAATTGGTGGGATCAACCATATGCCCAGGAATGGGTTGTAACCGTGCTGCATTGGTTTCAAGATCCGGAATGGACTTAAACAGGCCGTCGGTATAGGGATGGTTCTTCACGCGGCTATACACCTCGTCAATAGAGCCACTCTCAATCACTTCGCCGCCGTAGACGATGGCGACGTTATCGCACACCTCGTTTACCACGCCTAAATCATGTGTGATAAGAATCATGGCTGTGTTAAACTTTTCCTTCAATCCCCTGACCAGTTCCAAAATTTGCGCCTGGATGGTCACGTCCAGCGCCGTTGTTGGCTCGTCCGCCAAGAGCAGCTCGGGTTCGGCAATCAACGCCATGGCAATTACGATACGTTGCTTCATACCCCCGGAAAACTGATGAGGATACTCGTTTTTCCTGTCGGGCGAGATACCCACAAGCTGCAGCATCTTATCCACACGCCTGTTTTTCTCCTCGTGGTCCATCTTGGGAAAATGCAGCTCCAGCACTTCTAGTATCTGTTTGCCAACGGTAAGGACAGGATTCAGACTCGTCATGGGATCCTGAAAGATCATGGAAATTCGCTCGCCGCGCAGCTTCTGCATCTCTGATTCAGGAGCGTGAACAACATCTATGCCATCGTACAGAATGGAGCCCCCGGTAATCTCGCCAACCTTGGCCGGAAGCAGCCTCATAATGGATAGGGCCATGGTGCTCTTTCCTGCGCCGGTTTCGCCAACCAGGCCAAGGTTTTCTCCCTTTTTCATGGACAGGCTGAACCCATTGAGCGCGTGAACAACGGCGTCATCGGTGTTATATTGCACCCGCAGATCCCGAATTTCCAGGAGGTTTTCTTTCTTCTGTTCCGCCATATCAATCCCTCCTTAGTTCTTCATGCGAGGATCAAGCGCGTCGCGCAGGCCATCGCCAATAAAATTGATTGCCATTACCGACAGAGCAATGCAGCCGCCGGGCAGCAGACCCAGATACGGATAGTAGCGGATATACGCCTTGTTTTCAGACAGAATGGTACCCCATTCGGGCGTAGGAGAGGCCACGCCTATTCCCAGGAAGCCCAGAGAAGCAATGCTTAGGATGACCTGCCCCAGCGTCAGCGTTGCCGATACGATTACGGGGCCGATGCCGTTTGGCAGAATGTGTTTGAAAATAATGCGCGCGGAGCTGGTTCCGCAGCACTTGGCCGCCTCCACAAACTCCTGGTTTCGCAGGGTCATAATAGAGGAACGCACCACGCGGGTGAAGCGCGGCGTTTGGGAAACGGACAGGGCAATCAGCATTTTATCCGTACCGTTGCCTAAGGCCGCCACCACAGCCATCGAAAGGAGGATTGCCGGTACCGCCATAAACATATCGACAATGCGCATGATCACCTGGTCAACTACGCCGCCGAAATAGCCCGCGATACCGCCCAAAGCACAACCAGTCACAAAAGAAATGCCCACAACCGCCAGACCCACAAATAGCGAGATACGGCCGCCATAAATGATGCGCGCAAACAGGTCGCGGCCAAATTGATCCGTGCCGAAGATGTGCTCCGCTCCGGGAGCCTGAAATTTGTCAACAATGCGCTGCTTATAAACAAGATCATAATCCACATAAAGCGGTGCTAGAAGAATGGCGAGCATCATGATTGCCAGCATGAACAGGCCGCACATTGCCAGCTTGTTTTTTTTGAAGCGGAACCATACCAGTCCCCATGCGCTACGGCCGGAAACCACACCCGATTTTGTTTTGCTCACTTTGCTCACCCCTTTATTTTGAAAGTTTGACTCGTGGATCAATCCAAGCATAGAGCAAATCTACCAGTAGATTAATCAATCCCACGATAATAGCGACGAAAATAATGGAACCCATCACAACGGGAATGTCGCGTGCCTTAACCGCGTTTATAAGCAACGATCCAATGCCTGGGATTGAGAAAACGCTTTCAGTAACAATCGAACCGCCCATGCATGATGCGTAGGAGATGCCCACCTGGGTAACAACGGGGAGCATACCATTGCGCAGCACATGCTTGAACACAACGCGACGTTCATCGGCGCCCTTTGCACGGGCTGTTCGGATATAGTCCTGTTTAACGACGTCCAGCATGCTTGTGCGCGTCATGCGCAGTTGGGAGGCCAGGACATTTGCGCCCAACGTGAGTGCCGGCAGAATAAAGTGCTTGGCGCTTCCCACGCCGGACGCGGGCAGCCAACCAAGGTTCAGGCAGAATAAAATCTGCGTCATAAGGCCAAACCAGAAGGCCGGGAGAGAAAACAGAAGCACCGCAAGGGCCAGCGAAAAATAATCGATCACAGTATTCTGCCGGATTGCGGCAACGATACCCAAAGAGATACCCAGCACCGCCGCGAAGAACATCGCCAGCGTGCCTAGCGCGATTGTGTTAGGCAGACGGTGCAAAAATTCCGGCAGTACCTTGTATCCGCTCAGCCAGCTTGTACCGAAGTTGCCGCGCAGAACATTGGCCATATAGTTGATGTACTGTACCAGAACCGGCTTGTCCAGGCCCATTTCCGCACGTAGTTTTTCAACGTCCGCTTCACTGGCGTCCATTCCCAAAATCATCTGAGCAGGGTCGCCAGGGGCCACGGACAGGATCACAAAAATAAACAGCGTAATCCCGATGACCACGGGAATAAGCCACAGAAGTCTTTTGGCAACGTATTTGAACAAAGCACCTGTCACCTCCTAAGGAATCCAACCGCTTTTTTCGGTTTTGCGTTCTGATAGGAACCCGGAAAGGGGTAGCCCCCTTTCCAGACGTATGGCCGAAAAGAGGGCTGCGCCGTTACCGAAAGTTACTTCCAGGACATGTTGTAGAGGTAAACGGAAGCCAGAGGATAGACTTCAACGCCCTGAAGGTTGGAGTTAAAGGCGAGCGTGTTGACACTGGCGAAGAGAGGAACCTCGTAGGCTTCCTCGGTTACAATGTTGACTGCCTCAAGATAGAGCGCCTTGCGTTCTTCGCCCTGCGCTTTGCGAGCCTGCATACCAAGGTCGTAAATTTCCTGGGTGCGCGGATGCTGATTGTTGTTGGTAGCCGCGTAATCGGTAGCCATGAAGAAGTTCAGGAAGCCGTCGGCATCCAGCAGAGAGGAATTGGTGTTGCGGATCATGGCGCCATACTTACCGGCATACCAGAGGTCGGTGAAGGTGGCGGCGTCCACGGCGTTTACCACGCAGTTAATGCCAATATCCATCAGCTGGGCCTGGATGATTTGGGCAACGGTGTCGTACACGGTTCCAGCCTGAACCAGGATGGTGAATTCCTCGTTGTTGTAGTTGGAAGCGGCAAGGTATTCCTTAGCCTTTTCAACATCATAAGGTACAACATCATAGCCTTCGGGACGGCCGCTGTAATTGGGACCCATGTCAATATCGATCTGGGTGGCATAGCCGTCCGTGGCGCCCAAGATAACCTCCTCCTTGTTCACAGCGCACTGCACCGCGCGGCGGAAATTGATATCGTCATGGCTGGGGTTGCCCTCATTGGAGGTGATGTGCATCGTTACGCGACCAGCGGACGAACCGCTGATCCATTCAACGCCCTTGCTGGTGTCCAGCAGCATGCAACTGGAAATAGACGGGCTCATCAGCAGGTCGATATCGCCATTCTCCAGGGCGATGGTCTGGGTGGTGGAGTCGGTAATCATCTTCACATAGATGTTCTTGATGGCAGGCTTACCGGCCCAGTAGTCGTCAAAGGCTTCAAGGGTAATCGTATCGCCGCTGACGGCGGATATCAGCTTGTACGCGCCGGTGCCGATGGGATTTGCCTGATAGCCTTCCGGTCCCACAGCCTCATAATGGGACTTGGAGAACACCATGGCTACACGGGACGCCATGGAATTGATGAAACCGGCATAGGGAGCGGTCAGATAGACATTTACGGTCTTTTCATCAACCTTTTCGGCGTGATCGTAGTTGATCATGAGGGCTTTGCCGCTGGCCAGGTTCGCGCCCATATCAAGGGAGAAAACCACATCGTCGGCTGTCATTTCGGAACCGTCGTGGAACTTTACGTGCTCACGCAGGGTGAACGTGTAGCAAAGCCCATCCTCGGAAACGCTCCAATCGGTAGCCAGGCAGGGCACGATTTCGCCCTGAGCGTTCATGCGCACCACAGAATCATAGAGGTTGGCGATAACGATCACGTAATCGTTCGTGTTGGTTCCTTTCGCATCGGCAGGGAAAAACTTAGTTGCTTCCGTACCTGTGCCAATGATCAGGGAATCCTTGGTTTCGGCGAACGCGGGGGTCATGAGCGCCAGGATGAAACATAGGGACATTACCAGAGCTACGAGTTTTTTCATACCATTTCCTCCTTTTTTTGGTACTATAATCTACACCATTACAAGTCGCTTTTCCGACTTAATGGTTGTACCATTTATTACCATAATTTTTCAATTTGTCAAAAGAACAGCGACTTCCCGTGGGCCTAACTTTATTCGTCCTTCAGCTCCAGCAGCGCCTCTATCTCAACCGGAATATTACCCGGTAAAACAGGAACGCCAATGGCACTTCGCGTTGCCACACCACAGTCCGAGCCGAATACCTCGCACAGCAGGGATGACGCGCCGTTACCAACTTGAGGCTGGTCAAAAAAGTCCTCGTTGCTGGCAACAAACACCAATAGCTTCACAAAACGCTTGATACGGTTTAAGTTTCCCAACTCATCATGCAGGTTGGCAAGAATATTCAAAGCGCAAGAACGCGCAGCTTCCATGCCCTGCTCGACGGTGAGCTCCTTTCCTAGCTTGCCGGTTGGCATATCGCTGGCTGGGCCTGTGCCGGACACATAAACCAGGCGATCCGCAAAGCAAACCGTTCGCTTATAAATGCCCGCCTTTGCGGTAGGCTTGGGCAATTCAATTCCCATTTCGTTCAATTTCAAATAGATATCCATCATCCATCATTCCTTTTCTTCGGCGTCGTTATCCGCCCTAATAAGCTCTAGATAGTTATAAAGGGTAAACTTGGAGATACCAAGTGTTTCGCACACGCGCTCGCTGGAACGGGTAATGAGGAACACGCCCTTTTGATCCAGAAGGCGAACCATCTCGATTTTTTCGGAACGGTTCATCTCCGACGCCTGTTTGCCAACCCGCTGTTGGCTTTGCTCAATGTAATAATCCAATAGCTCGGTAATGCTGCGTGCAAATACCTCTTTTTGCGGAAGCTGCGGAGGAACATATTTGTTGATGGTGTGAAGCCGCTGCTCAAGCTGAAGCGTTTCAGAGATATCCTGATTCATGCACAGGGCCACTGCTACCTTGCCATCCTCGTCCCGAAAGTAAACGGATGAGGAGCGTAGAATGCGGCCATCTGGCAAATGAGTAATATAGTTATACTCGTTACCGTCCTTTTCGGTTCCATGGATAATCTCCCAGCCGTGGTTGGTACCGCAGTCGCCAATCTTGCGCCCGGTAATATGGCCGTTGCGGATATCAACAATTGTGCTGTCGTACGGACGCCGCAAATCGTGCAGAACAATTTCAAAATGATCGTCTAATTGCTGTTCCAGGGCGTCCATTACCTTCTTTAGAAGTTCGATTTGGTCGTCTGTTTTCATTGATGCTCCTTCTGTTCCTTTAAGAAATTTCTGATAATCCTTTCGTAAATCCTAGCCGCGCTTTCTAACTGTTCTATATCGACAAACTCATCCGGAGAATGCGCGTTTTCCATGCTTCCAGGACCGAAGATAGCCGTGGGAATGCCAGAAATATTCACAAGCTTGGACATATCGCAGCCGCCGCAGAAGCCTGTGGGGGAAACAGAACGCTGCGTTTCATCCCTTATGGCGTCCAGCGCGCATTGAACGATGGATTGCGAGGCGTCCGTTTCAGAGGGTACGGTAGCCACAACGGTTTCCACCTCAACTCGCATGGCCGGTATTTCCCCACGTAGTCTGGTCAGTATTTCCTCCAGCTCGCGATCCGCCTTTGTATGCGTTTCACCAGGAATGAGGCGGCGGTCAATCAACACGGAGCAGCTTTCAGGAATGGTGTTTTGCCGCGTGCCGCCAGAAATTAGGGTTACGCTGGCGTCCGCGGGGCCCAGAATGGGATGCGGAAATGCCTCCAAGCGCTTCTGTAGCTGCTGATAGTAGTAACAAAAGCTTACGGCGTGATCAATCGCGTTTACACCGGCGCGCGAACGGGCGGAATGGACGGCGCTACCCTTGAATGTGACCCTGCGCATGTAGGTTCCCTTATGCACCGTGCATAGCGCCAGCTCTGTGGGCTCGCCCACAATTGCGCCGTCCGCCTTTAGTCCGGCGTTGCACAGATGCAGACTGCCGATGCCTCCGGCCTCCTCACCCATAACGGCTGTCAGTATAACCCTGCCGCAAAGCCCATTCCTTGAACGGCATACGCTTTCAAGCGCCTCCAGCATAGCGGCCAGACTTCCCTTCGCGTCGCAGGCGCCCAATCCATAAATCCTGTTCGCTCTTTCGTAGGGAACGAAGGGGTCGTTCCGCCATACCTGTCCCGACGGATTATTAACGTCCATATGGGTGTTAAGCACTAAGGTTTTACTGCCTCCCAAATCAAACGTCAGGATGCAATTTGGCTTTCCCGGTTGTACCTCCTGTAATGCGGCCTCTGCGCCAATTTCCCGTGCGAAGCGCGTCAGTGCCTCGACTACCGGCATCACATGTATGGGCGGCGTAGTGCTGGGAAGCTCAATCAGCCGCATCAGCTTGTTTGTTAAAGCTGTTCCATATAAGGCCGGAGCTTCCATAGGCTCTGTTCCCTCCATGAGATTCCTTCGTTCGTGACGCTCTCCTGTGATGATGTAAGTATAGCATGACAGGTTCTGCGTGTCAATAAAAATCTAAAAAATTTTTAGATTTTTATATGGAACGAGAGAACAAAACGGTTAAAATTTGAGCTATTTTCTATTTTGCAAAGGATATTACCTTAAAAAAAATTAGATTTTCTAGAGGCTCGCTATGGCGCTATCCAGCGTGAAGCTCAATGCGGCAGCGCCTCTTTTGCAAAAAAGCTGAAAGGACGGAGCGACACATTCGAAATCCAAGGCTGATATAAGGAGATTTGCGAAAAAACAAATAAAAAAAACAGCAACCTCTTAAAA
>JALEIQ010000345.1 GCA_022769795.1 Clostridiales bacterium | reverse complement strand
CATCAGCAAGGCTGTGTTTGCGGCCAAGCAGGGCGAAGAAGATAAGGTGTTTGGCGGACTTGCGCGCTTGATGGAAGAGGATCCCTCCATTAAGCTTGAAAAGAACGTGGAAACCACCGAAACTCTCCTTTCCGGCCAGGGAGAGCTTCATCTGGACGTAATTCGCAACAAGCTGGCCAGCAAGTTTGGCGCTCAGGCGAATTTGCAGGATCCCCGTATTCCGTATCGTGAAACCATCAAAAAGGCCGTCAAGGTGCAGGGCCGTCATAAGAAGCAGTCCGGCGGTCACGGTCAGTTCGGCGACGTATGGATTGAGTTTTCTCCCATTGGCGATACCGGCGTAGACTTTGAGTTTGAGGACGCTGTGGTTGGCGGCGTTGTACCGCGTAACTTCATCCCCTCGGTTGAAAAGGGCTTGCGCGAGAACATCCGTCGCGGCGTGCTGGCCGGCTATCCCATGGTTGGTCTGCATGCCAAGCTGTACGATGGCAGCTATCACCCTGTGGACTCCTCTGAAATGGCGTTCAAGACGGCTGCGCGTATCGCTTATAAGAAGGGCTGTATGGATGCTGGCCCTGTGTTGCTTGAGCCCATCATGCACGTTGAGGTGCTTGTGCCGGATGAATATATGGGCGATGTAATGGGCGACATGAACAAGCGCCGCGGCCGCATCATGGGCATGAACCAGGTGGACGGCTTGCAGCAGCTGGTAGCGGAAGCGCCTCAGGCGGAAATGTTCAAGTACGCTACGGATTTGCGTTCCATGACGCAGGCTCGCGGATCGTTCAGCATGACGTTTGAGCGGTATGAGGAAGTACCCGCGAACGTTGCGCAGAAGATCATCGAAAGCGCAAAGTTGGACGACGACGAAGAAGAATAATCAAAGCTTTAGCGTCCTTGGGACCGATGCGCAGACCGCATCGGTCCCGTTATGGTTTGCGGCGATTCAGAGGGGAGAGAATAGCATGATTACCACCGTATGCATGAACCCGTCTTTTGATAAAACCGCTTCAGTGGAAAAGCTTGTTGAGGGTGGGCTGAACCGTTTGCGGAATGTGCGCGTAGATGTGGGCGGAAAAGGCATCAACGTTGCGGTTGTGCTCAAGCGCCTGGGGGTTCCCGTAAACTGCGTGGGCTGTGTGGGAGAGAAGGACGAGAGCGCGTTCCTTCACATGATTGCAAAGGAAGAAGTGCCTTTTCTGCATTATACGCTGCCGGGGGATGTACGCACAAACTTGAAGCTTGTGGATGAACAAACCAAAACCGTTACCGAGTTTAACGAGCCTGGCCTCAGCATGAATTCGGAGCAATTTCAAACGTTTTTGGAGCTGCTGTGCGGCGCGTGCGGGGAAAGCGAATATGTGGTATTTAGCGGCAGGCTGCCTACCGGCTGCGACAAAAATGCCTATCAGCGGTGCATGCAGGCAATTCCGGGGAAAAAATGCGTGCTGGATTGTGCCGGAGAGGCGCTGCTGCATGGCGTGAAGGAACGCCCCTTCTTAATCAAGCCCAATTTGCCGGAGATTGAAGCGATTATGAAAAGTGAATTGCGGACGCTGCGCAGCATCCGTGACGCCGCGCTGTTTATGATTGAATATGGCGCGCAGAACGTTGTGATTTCTATGGGAAAATATGGCGCGGTATTCGTAAACAGGGATATTACGCTGTTTTCGCCCGCGCTGACAGTGGACGCACGCTCAACCGTGGGTGCTGGCGACGCGATGATTGGCGGTATTTTAGCCGGACTATCCCAAGGCGCC
>JALEIQ010000253.1 GCA_022769795.1 Clostridiales bacterium | reverse complement strand
CTCCGGGCATGTACAATACCTATCAACGGACAGGCGCAGCTTCGCACAGTAACGATACTGATGCAAGTTTATATTATAGCGCCCGAATGCCCATGTGTCAATACACATGGGCGAAATTCATTTCCATTTCTTCGCTTTTTTATGGAAGGGAGCGCCAGTTGCCATGATAAAATTTGGTCAGGTTCAGGCTTATAATTCCAAAACCGGCGAGGCTACCATCGCTTACGTCCGTCCCGACGCCTGCGCCAAATGCGGCGCGTGCGGCACGCAAAGCCACACCGGCTCCATTACGCTCAAGGCGGATTGCGCCGTGGGCGACTGGGTGAAGGTCGAATTGCCGGACGGGCGCTTCATGACCGCCACCGCGCTTGCCTACGGCCTCCCCCTGGCGGGCTTTTTGGCCGGGCTGTTCGTCGGCTACGCGCTTTCCGGGGGAAGCGAGTTGTGGGCGCTTGCGGGCAGCGCCGCCGGTCTTGGCGCGTGCCTGCTGGTTCTCCGGCTGCACGAAAAGCGCATCAACGGCCGCCCCGAATGGATGCCGCGCGTAACCGCGGTGTATGCCTCCAAACCGGATATGGACGATATCGGCTGCGGCGGCGCGGGCTGATGGAAGCCGTGAAATGTGGAGCCGGGCACGAAGCAGGGGCGGCGGCGCTTTAGGCTGTCGCTCCTTAGCTGCTGGGCTGCAAAACCGGGCGGGGCTGAGGGCGGCGGGTGAGGCCCGTTCATCTTAACCGTTGACCGGCTCGTCTGGGTTAACTATTTAAACGCAAAGAAATTTTAATCTTTTAATTGTGCTATGCATTCTTCAAATTCCGAACCCTCACGAAGAAATGCGTATTCCTCATTGCTTGCCAACTCATCGGCGATTGTTTTTGCCAGTTTACCTGGAAAAAATGTAGAACCGCTAACATTTGCATTGCGGTATAACCGGCAGTCCTGCGGATTCCATTCTTTTTTCATGGCGGGTAACATTTTTTGAAGAATAGACAGGCTTCTATCCTTGTCTTTTTTTATTAAAGCAACCTGCAAATGGGCATTGTAGCACATCCACTCTGGAAAACAAAACTGGCGGGTAACGGCTTCATACATCTCTGCGAAAAGGTTCGCATCATTTTCCCGTTTGTCCTGTAATGCGATTTCCAACATATTTGCTAAAGCGGTCTGTATCTCGGTTGAGCCTTTAAGCACCCGGCGTTCCCAGATTTTTTCCGCATCCTGGTATCGTTCCTGCCGTTGATAAAGGATAGCTAATTGCTCCTCTTTGTCTATTGTGGAAAACGGCAATGAATTGATTAGCTCCTCCGCCTTTGAAAAATCTCCTCGGTTTCGTGCATAGGAAATCAACATACTGGTTGCAGTATCCCTTATTTCCGGAATTTCACTTGTGGCCAAACGCTTGTAAAATGTTTCATACGTTTTCCGGTATTGCTCAATTTCAGATACATTGGAAAGAGCAAGCGCCCCCTCTAAATAAAGGACGACGGAATATATCAATTTTTCACAAGTTGGATATTCATGTATTTTGTTGATTGCTTTTTGGAAAGCGGTATCATAGTCCTGCTCTTGGACTGTCTTATCGACTTCGCTAACGAAATTTTCAATCTCTATATCTGTTAAATCGTCATTGAAAGACATTAACGTGTTCAAGTCGGTTTTAAGCAAACGTGCCAACGCTGGCAAAAGGGTTATATCGGGATAAGCGCAGCCTTTCTCCCACTTATTTACAGCCGGTGTGGATACACCTAAAAAATCTGCGATCTGCCCTTGCGTCAAAGATAACGCTTTCCGCTTCTCACGAATCATCTGATTGATTTTCATAGCGAACCTCCTTTGCTTTTATACCCTTATGATAGCAGAGCAGGCTTTCAGGAACAATGGAGCCGTTGTTAAATCGCCGATTGAAAAAGTGAACCAAAAGTTAAAAGCGGAATGGTAAGCCGTTGTCTTGTAAATTCTTGATTGTTCCTTTATCTCACATGAGCCTTCTTTCCCGACGCGTATTTTATAGGCAACCTGCTACAAAAACCACATGCGGATTCTGTCAGGTAATGTAGCCTGTTTTCTCTGTTCAAAAAGGCAAAATTGTGTTATACTATCGATGTTATACGGGAACGTAGGCTAGAAAGGTGCTTTCGCCTCTCATATGGCTAAACGTACGTGCAACAACGGTGTTGGGCGCATTGTTTTTGTTGCGGCTTTGTAGCCCTTACGTCATAGAAGTTTGGTTGCGTGGGTGTGCTTCCCGCAACCTGCATAATAAGCTCCCCATTCCATACCATTACGAGCGCAGACCCGCGCAAAAAGGAGGCTCAAATGGCAGAAACAGAGCAGAAGCTCCGCATCATTCCCCTGGGCGGTGTGGACGAATTCGGCAAGAACATTACCGTTGTGGAATACGGCGAGGACATGGTCGTCGTCGATTGCGGTTCCATTTTCCCAAAAGAAGACATGCTGGGCGTAGACCTGGTAATCCCGGATGTAACCTACCTCATCAAAAACCGCGAGCGTATCCGCGGCCTGCTGCTTACCCACGGGCATGAGGATCATATTGGCGCGACGCCCTATGTGCTCAGGCAGGTGCCCATGCCCCTGTACGGTACCAAGCTTACCCTGGCGCTGGTGGATTTGAAGCTAAAGGAACACCGCATTGCCGGTATTGCCCTCAACGTAGTTAAGCCGGGCGACGAAATCCGCCTTGGCTGCTTTACGGTGCGCTTTATCCATGTGAACCACTCCATTGCCGGGGCCGTCGCCATCGCCATTACCTGCCCCGCCGGTACCATCGTTTTCAGCGGCGATTTTAAAGTGGACTATACCCCTATCGACGGCGAGGTAACCGACCTAGCCAGCTTTGCCGAGCTTGGCAGAAACGGCGTTCTGGCCTTCCTTTGCGAATCCACCAACATTGAGCGCAAGGGCTATACCATGAGCGAAACCAAAATTGGCCAAACCTTCATCGACATGTTCCAGCAGGCCAAGGGCCGTGTGATCGTGGCCATGTTCGCCTCCAACATCCACCGCGTGCAAATGGTGGTGGATTCCGCCGCCATGTTTGGCCGCAAGGTATGCTTTGTGGGCCGCAGCATGGTAAACGTAACGCGCGTGGCCATGTCCATTGGCGAATTGAGCATTCCCGAGGAAAACCTCATTGATGTGGACGATCTGGATAATTACGCCGACGAGGAGGTGCTGGTCGTCACCACCGGCAGCCAGGGCGAGGCGATGGCCGGCCTCACCCGCATGGCCTACGGCGAGCACCGCAAGCTGCAAATCCGCCCGACGGACACCGTCATCCTCTCGGCTCATCCCATTCCCGGCAACGAAAAGCCCGTGGCGCGCGTCATCAACCAGCTTTACCGCTGCGGCGCAAACGTCATCTATGGCCAGTTGGGCGAGGTACACGTATCCGGCCACGCCTGCCAGGAGGAAATCAAGCTTTTGCATGTGCTGGTCAAGCCCAAGTATTTCCTGCCCATCCACGGCGAGTATTCCAAGCTATGGCAGCACGCGGAGCTGGCGGAAGCACTGGGCACCCGCAGCGAGAATATCGTGATTCCCGAAATCGGCCAGGTCATCGAAATGAGCCAGAACAGCCTGGCGATTGTGGGCGAGGTGCCCACCGGCGGCGTGCTGGTGGACGGTCTTGGCATTGGCGACGTGGGCAATGTGGTTCTGCGCGACCGCAAGCATTTGAGCCAGGACGGCCTCATCATCGTCGTTATGGCCATCGACCGCGACAGCGGCGCCCTCGTTTCCGGGCCGGATTTGATCAGCCGCGGCTTCGTTTATGTGCGTGAAAACGAGGATATTATCGAATGCAGCCGCGAGCTGGCCCGCAGCATCGTGCTTGGCTATGGCCGCATCGATGGCAGCGAGTGGCAGAACATGAAGAACCGTATCAAAGACGAGCTGCACCGCTACATCTTTGATAAAATCAAGCGCAACCCCATGATTCTGCCTATTATCATGGAGATTTAACGCCGCTTTCAAAAAAGCCAGTCCGGGATGAACGCCCCGACTGGCTTTTTTCTATAACAGAAGAAATAGGCGCGCTTTTTTACAAAGGCGCGCCCCAGGCCGTCAATCAACCTTATAGATACGCAAAAAGCCGCAGCGCCAGCCCAGGCGGGCTGGCGCGTTTCTCGCTTGAAAACGCTGCGGCATAAGGCTTTTGGGGCTCCGCCCCAAACCCCGGCAGGGGTTGACGGAGGGGATGCGCAAGGGCAGCGTGACAACGGAACGTTGTCACACTGTTCCGGCCAAAGGCCGGAATCACGCGGCCCAAATTGAAAATTTGGGTCGCGTGACCCGGGCCGCTGTGCGGCCTTGCCCCGTAGGGGCAAAGTGACCCGAAGGATATCAACCGAAACGAGCAGAGGGCACGGCCAGTGTCCTCTGCGACGATTGAGGTTGCGGGCTAATGCCCCTGCACCCCGTTTTTTTCGACGGCCTGAGGGCGTGCCCACTCTCTTATGCCTTTTTTATTCCCGCATATTTTCCAGCAGCCATTTCATCAGCTTCATGGTATTCTCCGTATTGCCGCCGCTGGCAAGAATGCTCATCACCTTGCCCTGCGGCGCCAATCCATAGCTTTCCAATCCCGTAAGGCTGTCCATCGGGATACCCGTCAAATAGCGTTTCCCAGTTTCGGTGTCCGTTACGTAGCCCTTTTTCAGGTCGATTTCCTCAACGTTCAGCGTCCCGTCGTCAATATAGGGCTGCAAATCCAGCATCGCCCCGCTGGACGCCAGGTTTTTATAGGCCTCCTCTGAAAGGGTATACAGGTCGCCCTGCCCGGCGCTTGCCCATACGATTAGCTGCATATTGCCGTATGTATCGTCATAGGCGACGGGCGTGAAGGTAACTTCCTCCATGTCCGGGAACAGCTCGCCATGCAGCCCGGCAAGCAGCGCGTCGATTTGCGCCTGCTGCTCCGTGGCCACATATCCTTCGCCATACCATTCCACCTTCAAATGCTCCGGGCTGCGGTACCGCGTGGTCGTATAAATCAAATTCCATCCAAACACCGCCAGGCAAACCAGCAGCACATATTGCCACCATGCATAGGTCAGATGGTTGCGCACCCGCCTTTTGGTTATGGGTAGCTTCATAAAAACCTCCTTGTGCGTTTGCAAAAAGGCGGAGCGGGCTCCATGCCCGCCCCGCAGGGCAGCGGCAGGGCCTTAGCCCTGCGCCATCGGCTTCATCGTCGGGAAAAGAAGCACATCGCGGATAGAATCGTTGTTGGTCATGAGCATCACCATGCGGTCGATGCCCACGCCCAGGCCGCCGGTGGGCGGCATGCCGTATTCCAGCGCGTTTACAAAGTCCTCGTCCACCTGCGCGGTCGTAATGCCCTGCGCATGGCGCAGCTTCACCTGCTCCTCAAAGCGGGCGCGCTGGTCGATGGGGTCGTTCAGCTCGCTGAAGGCGTTGCCAAACTCATGCCCGTTGATAAAGAATTCAAAGCGCTCGGTCAGGTCGGGATTCTCGGGCTTGCGCTTTGCCAGAGGCGAGATATCCACCGGGTAATCAATCACAAAGGTGGGCTGCACCAGCGTGCCCTCAACATATTCGTCAAACAGGGCGGACAGGCAGTCGCCGCGCTTGGCGTCCTTCTCGCAGTGCACATCCATGCGCTTCAGGCACTCGCGCGCTTCCTCGTCGGTTTTCCACTCCGCATAATCCACGCCGCAGGCGTCCTTTACGGCCTGGGCCATGGTCACGCGCCGCCAGGGAGCCTTCAGCTCAATCATCTGGCCCTGGTAGGGAATCAGGGTTGAGCCGCATACCTTCTGCGCGACGCTGGAATACATTTCCTCAACCAGCTTCATCACATCGTTGTAATCGGCATAGGCCTGGTACAGCTCAACCGTGGTGAACTCGGGGTTATGGGTCGCGTCCATACCCTCGTTGCGGAAGATGCGGCCCAGCTCGTACACGCGGTCAAAGCCGCCCACAATCAGCCGCTTCAGGTATAGCTCGGTTTCGATGCGCAGGAACATGTCGATATCCAGCGCGTTGTGGTGGGTTTTAAAGGTACGGGCAGCCGCGCCGATCTCCAGAGTGTGCAGCACGGGGGTATCCACCTCAAGGAAGCCGCGCTCATCCAGAAAGCTGCGCACGGCGTTGATGATCTGGCTGCGCTTGCGGAAGGTGTCGCGCACCTCGGGATTCACAATCATATCCACATAGCGCTGGCGATAGCGCAAATCCATGTCCTTTAATCCGTGGAACTTTTCCGGCAGCACCTTCAGGCTCTTGGACAGAAGCGTTAGCTCATGCGCGTGAACGCTGATCTCGCCCTTCTGCGTGCGGAACACCACGCCGCGCAGGCCGATGATGTCGCCAATATCCATATCCTTGAAGGCGGCGTAAGCCTCGTCCCCCAGCTCGTCGCGGCGCAGATAGACCTGCAAATTGCCCTTTGCGTCCAGAATATGGGCAAAGCTTGCCTTGCCCATCACCCGTTTAGACACCATGCGGCCCGCAACGCTAACCTCCTTGCCCTCCAGCTCCTCAAAATGGGAAAGGATGAAGTCGCTTTCGTGCGTCTGGTCAAAATGGGTAAGGATATAAGGGCTTTTTCCCGCCTCCGTCAGCTTGCGCAGCTTTTCGCGGCGAATCTGCTCCTGCTCGCTTAGCTGCTGCACGTTCATGGTCTGGCTCTGTTCCTGCGTATTCTGGGGCATGAAAACCTCTCCTTTTGTCGTATAGGGTCATCCGCCGGGCCGCTCCCGGCAAGGCCCGGCTTAGCGGCTGATTTCCACCACTTTCAGCTTCATCAGGCCGGCCGGCACGTCCACCTCCACGGTTTCGCCCTTCTTTTTGCCCAAAAGCGCCGCGCCGATGGGGCTTTCGGAGCTGATCTTCATATTTTTGGGATCCGTTTCGTTTGCGCCCACAATGGTGATGGTCTGGTCGATTTTCATCGTCAGATTCTTCACCTTCACCGTGTTGCCCACGCCCACCACGTCGGTGTTTACCTCGTCGTCCTCCACAACGATGCAGTTGCGCAGGGTGTTTTCCATCTCCACAATTTTGGCCTCGATGCGGCTCTGCTCGTTCTTGGCCTCGTCATACTCCGCATTTTCGCTAAGGTCGCCAAAACCGCGTGCGATGGCGATCTGCTCGGAAATCTCGTTGCGGCGCACGCTGATGTAATAATCCAGTTCCTTTTCCAGCTTCTCGTACCCCTCGCGGGTAAGAATGACTTTTTTCTCTTGATCCGCCATGGCAGATTCTCCTTTCGCGGCTCAGGGGCCGCTCCACAATTTCCCTGGCCTGCATCCCGTAAAATAACGCAAAGCAGCATCGCCCGTTCCTACGGGCGATGCCCAGACTGTCGATAAACCCCTTGGGAGGTGTCGGAGGGCCGCAGCCCTCCGACTGCAATCCGAACCCAGCGACATGTGCGGTGGGTTCGGAAGCCTTGCGTAGCAAGGTTTCCTTGCAGGGTTCACCGGCCGCGCCAAAGGCGCAGGTGAACCCTGT
>JALEIQ010000238.1 GCA_022769795.1 Clostridiales bacterium | reverse complement strand
TACGCAAAATGGTTTTAACCTTGCTTAAGGCTGATTCCTCCGTCAAAGGCAGTCTTACTTCCAAACGTCTTCGCTGTGCTTGGGATTTTTCTTTCGCTCTTTCCGTTCTCGGCTTTCCTCGTTCGTAAGCGATGGCCCTGGTTTCACCGCAAGCGCCCATAGACAGGAACTTCACGGATGTGGTATAATTACACATCATATCATTTGCGCAAGCAATGGGAGGACGGGAGTACATGGGCAGCGCGCATAAGCGAAAGGCCGACAAGCACGCCATTGAAAACCGCGAATTGAGCTGGTTAAGCTTTAATGCACGGGTACAGGCGGAGGCGGATGACCCCGATAATCCGCTCATGGAACGCGCAAAGTTTCTGGCGATTGTAACCTCCAATCTGGACGAGTTTTTGCAGGTGCGCTACCATGGCGTGCTGGAGGCGGCAACCGGCAAAAAAAAGGAGAAGAAAACGCAGGGCGGTTTGAAGGCGGAAAAGCTGTACCGGCGTGTGAACAAGGAAATTCTGCGGCAAAACAACACGCAGTACACGCTGTACGAGGGCATCCGAAGCGAACTGTATCTACAGGGCGTGCAGCTGTTCCCAACCTTTGCTCTGGACGAGGCGCTCCTCAGGCGCGAAAAGAGCATTTTTGAAAAGGAAATCCGCCCGTACCTGAAGGCCGAGCCCCTCGATGACGCCAGGCCGCGGCAAAAGCAGCTGTATTTGTGCGCAAAGCTGGTGCGCCCGCGCAGAAAGAACGCGCAGTTTATGCTCGTAGGCCTGCCCGCCGCGCTGCCGCGGCTGTTTGACCTGTCCCAGGGCAAGGATGTGCAGCGCCTGATTCGCGTGGAGGACGTGGTGAAGCACCATCTGCACCGCCTGTTCCCCAAGGACGAGGTGGAGCACGCGGCTGCGTTCCGCATCCTGCGCAATCAGGACTTTGAGATGGAGGAGTTTAACGAGGACGATATCGTGCCCGCCGTGCGCGGCATGCTTTCCAAGCGCGTGGGCGGCGCGGTGATGCGCCTGGAGGCCGAGGAGCGCATGAGCGAGGAAATGCTCACCCTGTTGATGAAGCAGTTTGAGCTGTCCGCCGAGCGGCGCTACCGTGTCACGGGGCCGCTGGATTTGAATAAGATGATGATGAACCTTTACGGGATGGTAAAGCGGCCGGAGCTGAAATACTCCGCCGTGCAGCCCGTTGAGGTGGAAGCGCTGATGGGCGGGGACGCGTTTGAGCAGATTGACCGGCGCGACTGGCTTTTGTATCATCCCTACCATAGCTTCGCGCCCGTGGTGCATTTGATGCAGCTTGCGGCGGAGGATCCTTCCGTGCGGGCCATCCGCCAGACGCTGTACCGCGTGAGTGGCAACAGCCCCATTGTGGCGGCGCTTGCGCGCGCGGCGGAGAATGGCAAGGAGGTACAGGTGCTCTTTGAAATTCACGCCCGCTTTGACGAGGAAAACAACCTTTACTGGGGCGAGCGGCTCAAGCGCGCGGGTTGCCGGGTGATGTACGGCCTGCCGGGGCTAAAGACGCACAGCAAGATTACCCTGTTTGAGCGCGAGGTCAACGGCGAGCTTCGCCGGGAGGCGCACCTGGGCACGGGCAACTATCACGACGGCACGGCCAAGCTCTATACGGATTTTGGCCTGCTTACAGCCGACCCCGTGCTTACGGCGGACGCGGCGGCCTTCTTTGAAAGCCTGGACGGACGCGAGGTGGAGCTGCAGGAGCTGTGCAAGGCGCCTGATATGCTTCAGCCCGCTGTGCTGCGCCTGATTGAGCGCGAGCGGGAGAATGCCGAAATGGGTCTGCCCGCGGGCATTTTGGCCAAGATGAACGCCCTGTCTGACGAGCCGGTGATGCATGCGCTGCTGGAAGCGGGCCGCGCGGGCGTCCAGATCCGGCTGCTGGTGCGCGGCGTGTGCTGCCTGATTCCGGGCGTGGAGGGCGTGAGCGATAACATCCAGGTGCGCTCCATCGTGGGGCGGCATTTGGAGCATGCGCGCGCGTTTGTATTTGAAAACGGCGGCGAGCATGAGGTATACCTGTCCTCCGCGGACTGGATGCCGCGCAATCTTTACAAGCGTGTGGAGCTGATGTTCCCCGTGAAGGACGAGGCGTGCAGGCACGCCGTGGAAAATGTGCTGGCCCTGCAATGGAACGACACGGAGAAGTGCCGACATCGCGGGCCGGATGGGGTCTACGCGCTTGAGCCCAGGCACGAGGAGGGGCTCAACGCGCAGGAAACGCTGCTCAGGGATGTGAACGGCGTGTTTGAAGGCGCTTATCCCCAGCCCTTGGCGGCGCCGGAGGAGGAACGGGCATAAGGCCCTTCCCCCCCTGCAAAATGGGAGGAACAGCAATGGGCGATTGGAAAACCCTTGTGAAGGAGGATCGCGAAGCCGTGTTGGCGCGCGATCCAGCCGCAAAATCCATGGCGGAGGTGCGGCTGTGCTATCCGGGGCTTGTGGCGCTGAGGTCCCACCGGAGGGCGCATGCGCTTTACGAAAGGGGACATGTGCTGCTGGCGCGGTGGATCAGCCAGCGCGCGCGGCATAAAACGGGCATTGAAATTCACCCCGGCGCGCAGATCGGGCGGCGGGTGTTCATCGATCACGGGGACGGCGTGGTCATTGGCGAAACCACCGTCATTGGCGACGATGTGACCATCTACCAGGGCGTGACCCTGGGCGGCACGGGCAAGGACACCGGCAAGCGCCACCCCACCATCGGCAACGGCGTTACCATCGGTGCGGGCGCAAAGGTGCTGGGCCCTATTACCATCGGCAATTACAGCAAGGTGGGCGCGGGCGCGATCGTGCTGAAGAACGTGCCGGATAACTGCACCGTGGTGGGCAATCCGGGCCGCATTGTGGAAAAGAAGCAGCCCCAGCCCGCC
>JALEIQ010000230.1 GCA_022769795.1 Clostridiales bacterium | reverse complement strand
GCCGCCGTCGGCCACGGGGCCCTCCACCCGGTCGATATCGCTGCGAAATACCCAGGGATGACCGCCGTATACGCGGGCCTCCTTATTTTTGTGAAGAATAGCGTTGGCCATAGTTGCCTCCCAAAAAACAAAAATCATGTTCATTATAGCACACAATATGCCCGCTGTGGTACAATGGGGAGCGATTTGAAGGCGGGAGTGGATGAAGAATGCGCAACGTGGTGCTGATTGGAATGCCAGGCTGCGGAAAAAGCACGGTGGGCGTGCTGGCAGCCAAGGCGCTGGCCATGGATTTTGTGGATACGGATTTGCTTTTGCAGCGTCAAAGAGGAAAGCCTCTGCAACGCATGGTGGACGAATTGGGCACGGCGGGCTTTTCTGAGGCGGAGGAGCGCTGCGTGCGCGCGCTTGAGGCGACGCATACGGTGATTGCCACGGGCGGTTCGGTGGCGCTTGAGGATGGGGCGATGGCGCATCTCAGGAAAGATGCGTTGATTGTGTTCCTGTACCTGCCTTATGAAACGGTTGAAAAAAGGCTGAAGAACATCAAAACGCGCGGCATTGCCATGGGAAAGGGACAAACCCTGCGCGACCTGTACGACCTGCGCCAGCCCGCCTACCGCAAATGGGCGGACGTGGTTCTGGAAGCCGATGGGCTTGGCGTGGAGAAAACGGTAAGCAGGCTTGTGGAGATCGTGCGGGAGAACGGAATCCTATAAGAAACACAGCGGAAAAAGGCGCGGCGGCTGGATGGGTTCAGCCGCTGCGCTTTAGCGTGGGGCGCGCGTCTCCCCTCTGATACTGCGAGCCCATTATATCACGCGCTGGCGGCGTATGGTTTGGACGGCGGTGAATAAACTGTAAACATCCCATCGCTTTGTTGACTTTGCGCCGGGCGAAACGTTACAATAGCTTTTACTTATTAGCCGGCTAATGATAGGCGGCTGCGTAAGGAGGAAGCGGGCGTGGAAGGGTTGGCAGCCAGTATGCTTGGGATAGCGCGCTTATATTTTGATTGCGTGAGCGCGCAGCTTGGAGAAGCGGAGCATGTGCATCCGCGGCAAGCGCCCATTTTGGGTATGCTGCTTCACAACGAGGGAATGAGCCAGGCGGATTTGGCGCGCGCGCTCAAGGTAACGCCCGCCACGGTGGCGGTATCCGCAGCCAGGCTTGAAAGGCTGGGCTTCATATGCCGCAGGCGCAACGCGCGCAACCAGCGCGCCAACGTGCTTGCCCTTACGCAGACGGGCCGGGTCAAGGCGCAGCGCCTGCTGGAAGCGATGGAGGCCGTAAGGCTTGTGGCCTTTGAAGGCTTTAGCGAGGAAGAGCTTGCGCACCTTGACAGCTATTGCGCGCGCATGACCCAAAACCTGCGCGGGCGCTATCAATCAGGAGAGGAGAAATAACGGGAATGCACAAGATGTTACGCCATATGAAAAAATATGCCGGAATGCTTGCGGCTATCGTTGCGCTGCTGGTGGCGCAGGCCATGTGTGAATTGTGGCTGCCCACCTATACGGCGGCCATTGTGGACGTGGGCATTCAGCAGCAGGGCATCGAGCACAGCACGCCCAGGGCCATTCGCCAAAGCACGCTGGAAAGCCTGATTTTATGGATGCCCCAGGAGGAGGCACAATCCCTTGTGAAGCCCAGCTATGCTGTGGGCACGCCGGAGGAGCTTGAAAAGCAGGGAATACGCTTTGAGGACGAGCCCGTATGGCTGCTTGGCAAGGCGGACGATTCCAGGCTGGAGCAACTGGACGCGCTGTTTGACCGTGCGTTTTTGATTCACGGCGTTTTTAACGGCCAGAGCGAGCTGGACGCGGGCACGCTTATGGCGGCTTCGGACGCGGGAGAGCAGGCGGCCGGTATGACGGCTGAACAGCTACAGGCCATGGTTGCGGCGATGGACGGCGAGCAGCGCACGGCCCTGCTCAAGGCCGTGGACGAGCGGCTGCTTACCGTGCTTCCGGAAAGCACGCTCAACCAGGCGGCAATCGCGGCTGTGAAAGCCGAGTATGAGGCCCTGGGCATGGATTTGCGCGCCATGCAGCAAAGCGCGATTTGGCGCATCGGCGCTATGATGCTGCTGATTGCCCTGGCCAGCGCGGGCGCGGCGGTAGCGGTAGGCTATTTGGGCAGCCGCGCTTCGGCGGGGCTGGGCCGCGATCTCAGGCAGGCGGTGTTTCATAAGGTGCTGGGCTTTGGCCAGCAGGAAATGGACGGCTTTTCCACGGCCTCGCTGATTACGCGCTCCACAAACGATATTCAGCAGGTGCAAAACGTGATGGTGATGCTTTTGCGCATGGTGATTTACGCGCCCATCATCGGCGTGGGCGGCGTGATACGCGCCTTAAAGACCAACGCCTCCATGGCGTGGATTATCGCGGTGGGCGTGGCGGCGGTGCTGGGCATCGTGCTTGTGCTGTATCTGCTGGGCATGCCGCGCTTTAAGCGCATGCAAACCCAGGTGGATCAGGTGAACCGCGTGATGCGCGAAACGCTCACCGGCCTGCCGGTAATTCGCGCGTTCTGCACGCAGAAGCGCGAGGAGGAGCGCTTTGACGCGGTCTCTCGCGCGCTTACCAAAACGCAACTGTTCGTGGGCCGCCTGATGGGCGGAATGATGCCCATGATGATGCTGACCATGAACGGCATATCCATCCTGATTATGTGGGTGGGCGCTGGAAGCATCGACGCCGGAACCATGCAGGTGGGCGATATGATGGCCTTTATCCAGTACACCATCCAGATCATCTCCGCCTTCCTGATGATTTCCATGATGAGCGTGATGCTGCCGCGCGCCAGCGTATCGGCCAACCGTATCCAGGAGGTGCTGGACACGAAGCTTACCATTACCGACCCCGCTTCGCCCGCGGCGTTTGAGGAAAGCGCGCGCGGCACGGTGGAGTTCCGCGACGTATGCTTCCGCTATCCCGGGGCGGACGAGGACATGCTCAGCCATATCTCCTTCACCGCCAGGCCCGGCGAAACCACGGCCATCCTGGGCGGGACGGGCTCTGGCAAGAGCACGCTTATTAACCTGATTCCCCGGTTTTACGACGCGACGCAGGGCAGCGTGCTGGTGGATGGGCAGGACGTGCGGAATGTGCGCCTGACAGACCTGCGCGACCGCATTGGCTATGTGCCGCAAAAGGGCGTGCTGTTCAGCGGCACGGTGAGCAAGAACCTTACCTTCGGCTCTACCGATATTCCCAGGGAGCGCGTGGAGCAGGCTGCGCGCATCGCCCAGGCGGAGGATTTCATCCTGGCGCGCGACGGCGGCTATGACAGCGAAATCGCCCAGGGCGGAACCAATGTTTCCGGCGGACAGAAGCAGCGCCTTTCCATTGCGCGCGCGGTGGCGAAGAATCCTGAAATCTATATTTTTGACGACAGCTTTTCGGCGCTGGATTTCAAAACAGACGCGGCGGTACGCTCCGCCCTGAACGACGCCGCCAGGGACGCTACCGTGCTGATTGTGGCGCAGCGTATCTCCACCGTGATGCACGCCGAACAGATTTTGGTGCTGGACGACGGCATGCTGGTGGGCAAGGGCACACATGCGCAGCTGATGCGCGATTGCGAGGTATACCGTCAAATCGCCATGAGCCAGCTTTCAAAGGAGGAGCTAGAGAATGGAACGCAGACATAACGGGCCGCGCCGCCACGGCCCCGGCGGGCCGATGGGCACGGGCGAGAGGGCCAAGGATTTCAGGGGCACCCTGCGCAAGCTTTTGCAGCGCCTGGCCCAGTACAAATGGAGCCTGATTGCTGTGATTGCGCTAAGCGTCGGCAGCGCATTGTTTTCCATCATCGGGCCCAAGAAAATGGGCGAGATTACCACCGTGATCTTTTCCGGGCTTCTAAGCCGCCTCCGGGGCGGCGAGGGCGTAGATTACGCGCGTATCGGCACGCTGCTTGTGTGGCTGCTGGGCTTATATGTGCTTAGCGCCGCGCTCAACTTCGCGCAGCATGTGATGATGACCGGCGTAAGCCAGAAGCTTGGCTACAGCCTGCGCAAGCAGCTTGCGGCCAAGGTGCACCGCCTGCCCATGAGCTATTTTGACCATGTGACGTATGGCGACGTTTTGAGCCGCGTGACCAACGACGTGGATACCCTGGGGCAAAGCCTGAACCAGAGCCTTTCGCAGATTGTGAGCTCGGTAACGACAGCCGTGGGCGTGCTGGTGATGATGCTGTCCATCAGCTGGCAGATGACGCTGGTAACGCTGTGCATTTTGCCGCTGAGCGCCATTTTGATGGGCCTGGTGGTGAAAAAGAGCCAAAAATACTTTGTGGGCCAGCAAAAATACCTGGGCGAGGCAAACGGCCAGGTGGAGGAAATCTACAGCGGGCATGTGGTGGTAAAGGCCTTTAACGCGCAGGACGACGCGGCGCGGGAATTTGACCGCACCAACGCCATGCTGTACCGCTCGGCGTGGAAATCGCAGTTTTTGTCCGGCATGATGCACCCCATCACAAACCTGATCGGCAACCTGGGCTATGTGGCCGCGGTGGTGCTTGGCAGCGGGTACGCGGCAAGCGGCGCGATTACCGTGGGCGATATCCAAAGCTTCATTCAGTATGTGCGCTCCTTCAACCAGCCCATTTCGCAGGTGGCGCAGATCGCCAATATCCTGCAAAGCACCATGGCCGCCGGAGAGCGCGTGTTTGAGTTCCTTGAGGAAAGCGAGGAGGAGCAGACCGTACCCGATCCCGTTGCGATTGAGGGCATCCGCGGCGAGGTTACGTTTGAGCATGTGCGCTTTGGCTATACGCCGGAACGCACCATCATCCATGATTTTAGCGCAACGGTGAAGCCGGGGCAGAAGATTGCCATCGTAGGCCCCACGGGCGCGGGAAAAACCACCATGGTCAAGCTGCTCATGCGCTTCTACGATGTGACCGGCGGACGCATCCTGATTGACGGGCACGACATCCGCGATTTTGACCGCAACCAGCTCAGGCTGCTGTTTGGCATGGTGCTGCAGGACACGTGGCTGTTTGGCGGCACCATTGCGGAAAACATACGCTACGGCCGCCTGGACGCTACGGACGATGAGGTTATGGCCGCCGCCAAGGCCGCGCACGCGCACCATTTTATCAAAACGCAGGCAGGCGGCTATCAAATGGAGATCAACGAGGAGAGCAGCAACATCTCCCAGGGGCAAAAGCAGCTTCTTACCATTGCACGCGCCATCCTGGCGGATCCCAAGATCATGATCTTGGACGAGGCCACCAGCTCCGTGGATACGCGCACGGAGGCGCGCATTCAAAAGGGCATGGACGAATCCATGAAGGGACGCACCAGCTTTGTGATTGCGCACCGGCTGTCCACCATCCGAAACGCGGATTTGATTTTGGTGATGAAGGACGGCGATATTGTGGAGCAGGGTACGCATGAGGAATTGCTTGCCAGGGGCGGCTTCTACAAGGAGCTGTATCAGGCGCAGTTTGAAAACGCCGCCGCGTAAGGCAAAAGGAACAACTGAAAAACAAAACCATATTCCAAAAGCTGAAGGGATAAGAAGCGCCTTCAGACTGTCGTTATAAAAAGCTCGCTCCCAGTTTCAGGCTGAGAGCGAGCTTTTTGTGTGATGATTTACGGGTCAAAGGCTATGCGGCAACCCTGTTTTGCGCATGCGGCTTAAAAATTCAGCCTGGAGCCGATGTAGGCGGGCAGGTCGTCTATCTTGACGCGCTCCTGGGTCATAAGGTCGCGGTCGCGCACGGTTACGGTGCCGTCCTCCACGGTATCGAAGTCCACGGTCACGCAGAAGGGCGTGCCGATCTCGTCCTGACGGCGGTAGCGCTTGCCAATGGAGCCGGTTTCGTCGTATTCCACCATGAAATGCTTGGAAAGCTTCTCATATACCTCGGTGGCCAGCGCGCCCAGCTTGTTCTTTTGCAGGGGCAGCACGGCGCACTTGTAGGGCGCAAGCGCCGGATGCAGGTGCAGCACCGTGCGCACGTCGCCGCCCTCAAGCTCCTGCTCCTCGTAGGCGTTGCACAGGAAGGCCAGCACCGCGCGATCCACACCCAGGGAGGGCTCGATGCAGTAGGGCACGTACTTTTCGTTGGTCACAGGATCCAGGTATTCCATGCCCTTGCCGGAATGCTCCTGGTGACGGGTCAGGTCGTAATCGGTGCGGTCGGCCACGCCCCACAGTTCGCCCCAGCCAAAGGGGAAAAGGAACTCAAAGTCCGTGGTAGCCTTGGAATAGAAGGCCAGCTTCTCGGGCTCGTGGTCGCGCAGGCGCAGGCTTTCCTCCTTGATGCCCAGGGACAGGAGCCAGTCGCGGCAGAAGGAACGCCAATAGTTGAACCATTCCAAATCCTCGCCGGGCTTGCAGAAGAACTCCAGCTCCATCTGCTCAA
>JALEIQ010000222.1 GCA_022769795.1 Clostridiales bacterium | reverse complement strand
ACGCAAAATGGTTTTAACCTTGCTTAAGGCTGATTCCTCCGTCAAAGGCAGTCTTACTTCCAAACGTCTTCGCTGTGCTTGGGATTTTTCTTTCGCTCTTTCCGTTCTCGGCTTTCCTCGTTCGTAAGCGATGGCCCTGGGGACGGACTTGGCTTTGGATTTTTACATTCCATGCGCCTCAAACACGGGACGCGCCCTTCCATCCAAAAATAAACTGTGCTATAATAAGCTGTTGTTTTTTATGCGCGCATGCGCAAAAGCGGCGGAAGGGGAGAAACGCAGCATGGCGGAACCCATCATACTGGCCTCACAGTCGCCCCGCAGGCGGGAGCTTATGGCGCTTTATGGCATCCCTTTTGTTGTGGAGCCCTCGATGGCCGACGAGGCGGGCATAGGCGGCTTGGGCGAGCAGCGCGTGAAGGCGCTGGCGAGGCTGAAATGCGCGGAGGTGGCGAAGCGCTACCCGGGCCGCATGGTGCTGGCGGCGGATACGCTTGTATGCGTGGACGGCGAGGTTCTGGGAAAGCCTAAGGACGAGGCGGACGCGGTGCGCATGCTCACACTGCTTTCCGGCCGCGCGCACGAGGTGCATACCGGCGTGTGCCTGCTCTGCCCCGATGGGCGAGAGCTATGCGGCGTGGATACCACGCGGGTGTATTTTATGCCTATAGGGCAGGAGATGATTCGCCGTTATGTGGCCACGGGCGAACCCATGGACAAGGCTGGCGCTTATGCCATACAGGGCGCGGCGGGGGTTTTTATCAGCCGCATTGAGGGCAGCCCCTCCAATGTAATTGGCCTGCCGCTGGGGCTTTTGACTTGCTTTTTTCAGGAGGCAGGCGTGGAGTTTTTTCCCCGGGCCGGGGCGTGAGAAAAGCGCCCCGCAGTAGCAAATATCAGAAACGGATGTGGGCATAAATGGGCTTTGTTGCGCATGACCTGGGCGTGGATCTGGGTACGAGCAATACGCTGGTATATGTAAAGCATAAGGGCATTGTAATCAGCGAACCCACGATTGTGGTGGTGGATTCAAGCAACGAGCGCAAGGTGCGCGCCGTGGGCGACGACGCCAAAATTATGCTGGGCCGCACCACGGAGGGCGTAATGGCCGTAAGGCCCATGCGCGAGGGCGTGATTACCGATTTTGACATGACGGAAATCATGATCCAGTATTTTATGCGCAAGGCCATAGGCTCCAGCTATTTGGTAAAGCCCAGGCTGTTTTTGAGCTACCCATGCTCCATTTCGGCCATCGAGCGCCGGGCCGTTGGCGAGGCGGCCAAGTATGCGGGCAGCCGCAAGGTATATCTTGTGGAAAAGCCCTTCCTGGCGGCGCTGGGCAGCGGCCTGCCTGTATTCGACCCCAACGGCTGCATGGTTGTGGACATCGGCGGCGGCACCACGGACGTGGCGGTCATCTCGCTGGGCGGCGTGGTTATCAGCCATTCCATCCGCGTGGGCGGCGTAAAGATGGACGAGGCCGTTATCAATTTCATCAAGCGCGAATTTAACATTTTGATTGGCGACCGCACGGCTGAGGAGGTCAAGCTGGATCTTGGCGCGGCGCTGCCCCTGCGCGACGAGCGCCGCGCGCGCATCCGCGGCCGCGACATGGTTACCAACCTGCCGCAGACCACGGAGATCACCTCCACGCAGATTTATGAGGCGATTCGCGAGCCCTGCCTGGCCATTTTGGGAGCCATCAAGTGGGTGCTGGAGCGCACGCCGCCGGAGCTGGCGGCGGATATCATGCACAACGGCATCTACCTGACCGGCGGCGGCTCTCTGCTGTACGGCATGGATCAGATGATCGCCAGCGAGCTGGGCATCCCGGTGCTTTTGGCCAAGGAGCCAATGGACTGCGCCGCTTTGGGCCTGGGCAACATTATTGAAAACTTCGAGCTGCTGCAGCACCTTGGCCGCACCAGCTTCCTCAAGCAATTCTGATTTTGGTTTCGGAGGGCGGCCATGAAGCTGAAGGTACCCAAGACGGAGCGAAAGCGTTCCACGGACAGCCGTTTCAAGCGCATCCTGCGCAGGGTGATTATCATTGCGCTGGTAGCTGGCATTATGGGGCTGGCGGGCACGCATTTGTTTTCGCTGATTACGGGCAACAAAATGCTGGCCGCGCCGGAGGAAGGCGTGGCGTCGGTGATGACCCCTATCCAGACGGGCTTTTCCGCCGTTGTGGACTGGGTGGTGGACTACCTGTACACGCTCAAGCTGCGCTCCAGGATTGAGCTGGAATACAACAAGCTAAAGCAGGAAAACGAGCAGCTGGTATATGACGCCATGCTGGTGGAGGAATTGCAGCATAAGCTGAGCGCGTATGAAACGCTGTATGACGAGATTTCGGACAATGAAAAGCTCAATCCGCTGGTAGCGACGGTTATTGGGCGTGAAAGCGGAAACTATTTTTCCGTATTTACCATCAACAAGGGCTCTAATGACGGGGTGCAGGACTTTATGGCCGTTACCAGCAACGGCGCGCTGATTGGCTATACCTATAACGTAACGGCTACCAAAAGCTCTGTGCGCACGATTATAGACAGCGAAGCTTCCATCGCGGGCCTGATTTATTCCTCGCGCGACCAGGGCACGGTGCGCGGCACGCTGGGCATAGACGGCACCGCCATGTGCCGCATGTATTATCTGCCGGAGGACAAGCTGCCCCGCCCGGGAGATTTGGTGGTGACCAGCGGCGTTGGCGAGCTGATGGACGGCCGCTCCTTCCCCAAGGGTATCCCGATTGGCACCGTGCGTGAAAGCACGCGCGGCATGGAGAGCAACAAGCAGTATGTGGTCGTGGAACCGCAGGCGGATTTTCAGCATATCGAGTATGTGATTGTGCTGCGTTACCAGCCGGTGGCGCAGGCCGTGGAGGAACGCGCCAGCAGCAACGACAGCATAAGCATTACCGTGCTGGATACGCCCGTCCCGGTGCCGACCATCCAGATCGGCAGCGAGTTTTACCA
>JALEIQ010000271.1 GCA_022769795.1 Clostridiales bacterium | reverse complement strand
TGGCCTGGGGCTGGTTTGCGGTGCGGGCCGTGCCGGATACCTTCCAGCAGGTGTGGCCCGCCTCCGCGCCGGTTTCCGCCGCCGAGGGCGAGAAGGCGCAAAATAGCTGGCTGAGGCAAACGCGCTACGCCGCCGGAGAGCTTTCCACCCCGCTGGACGGCGCATGCGAGGATGGCACCCTGTACGCGGTGGCGCAGCCTGCCGTCGTGAGCATTGAGGACGGCAAAAGCGTGAGCGCGCGGCTGGTGGGCGTGGAAAAGGGATATTTCCAACTGCATGAACCGGTGCTGCTCAACGGCAGGCAGCTCTATCCTGACGAATGCACCTATGGCGAGCGCGTGGCCATGGTGGACGAGCAGCTGGCCGTGGCGCTGTTCCAATATGCTGAGCCGCTGGGTGAAAAGCTGGTGCTGGACGGACAGGCGTACCGCATCGTGGGCGTGGTAAAGGCGCATAAGCAGGTGGGCGACGGCGTTGATTACGCGCTGTACGTGCCCCTGCGCGCGCTGGAAAAAAGCGGCGTGCCGCTGACCGCCATGGTATACGAGGCCAGGCCGGTAAAGGGCGCGGGCGGCTGGCCCGCGTTTCAAGCGGAGACCGTCAAGCTGGGCGAGGGTACCACCGTGAGCCTTGTGAAGGAAAAAATGAACGCCGCCATGCCGCTTAGAATGCTGATTTGCCTGTGCCTGGGCGCAGCCGCGCTTTATGGCGTAAGGGGAATGAACCGGGCCTTTGGACGCTTTGTGGCGCGCTGGCGCGAGCGGATTCAGGAGCAGTACGCTGCCCACCTGCTGGGATGGGCCCTGTGGCGCGGCCTGCTGCTATTGCTGGGTTACGCCGCGTGCGCGGCGGCGCTGGCGGGGGTGTTTGTAAAGCTTGTGGAGCCGGTGTATACCTTCCCGGAGTGGGTGCCTGCCATCCTGGTAGAGCCCAAGGACATCCAAACCGCGTTTTGGAACGTGTGGCAAACGCCCGCGACCGTTGCGGAATACCGTATGCCGCAGCTTATCCGCCTGCGCTTTCTGCGCGAGCTGCTGGGCTGGTGCGCCGGGCTGGCGGGGCTGCTGCTGGGCAGCCTGTGGGGCCGCCTGACCGCCATGCTGGAACGGGAGTAAGAGCAGCTGAGGGGCGGAGAGGAAGCGCGCTAGCGACGACCCAAGTATGTAAAAGCGACCGAAGGGCAGGGCAGGGCCCCTGCCCGAAAGGGAGCGGCACACAAGCATGGGAGAGGAGAAGCGCGAACGCGCCGCTAAGCGGCGCGGACGTGCAATGCCCAAGTAAGTAAAAGCGACCGAAGGGTTAGGGCGGGGCCCCTGCCCGAAAGGGAGCGGCGCACAAGTATGGAGGAGAGGAAGCGCGAACGCGCCGCTAAGCGGCGCGGACGTGCAATGCCACATGAATTCGATTTTAGCGTATAAGATCAAAATGCTGCCGGAAAGCCCGGGCTGTTATATTATGAAAAGCCAGGGCGAGATCATTTACGTGGGCAAGGCTGTGAACCTGAAAAACCGTGTCAGGCAGTACTTTCACGGCTCGCACACGCCCAAGGTGGCGGCAATGGTGGCCCGCGTGGACGATTTCGACCTCATGCTGTGCCAAACCAACTTTGAGGCCCTCACCCTGGAATGTAACCTGATCAAAAAGCACAGACCGTTTTATAACATCCTTCTCAAGGACGATAAGCATTACCCCTATTTGCGCATCGACCTTAACGAGCATTATCCCCGATTGACCCTGGCGCGCAATATGGATAAGCAGGGCCCGGGCATCAAATACTTTGGCCCCTACATCGGGGCGACGGCTGTGCGCCAGGTGATGGACGAGGTACGCCGTTTTTTCCCGCTGCGCACATGCAGCCTGTCGTTGCCGCTGAAAGCGCCGCGCAGGCCCTGTGTGCATCACCAGATTGGCCAATGCCTGGCTCCCTGCGCAGGCAAGGTAAGCGAGGCGGATTACAACGCCATCCTCAAGCGCGTGATCGATTTTTTGAACGGCGATAGCCGCGAGCTGCTCAAGGAGCTCACGCGAGAGATGCAGGAGGCCAGCGCCCGCATGGAGTATGAGCAGGCGGCCCTCCTGCGCGATAAGATCGCGGATATCCGCCAGCTGATGGAGGAGCAGCACGCCATCCAAACCCGCGATGTGGAACAGGATGTGCTGGCCGTGGCGCGCGACGAACAGGACGCGATGGTGCATTTGACGCATATTCGCTCCGGGCGCATCGAGAGCGGACGGGCCTTTCTGCTGGAGGATTGCGGCGCCGAGGAGCCGGACGTGCTGCTGGCGAACTTCCTCACCCAGTATTATGACGACGGACGGCTCATCCCCCGCAATGTGCTGGCGCAGGCCCTGCCCGAGCCCACCGGCGAGCTGGAGCGCTGGCTGCGCGAACGGCGCGGCGGCGCGGTAACGCTCACCGTGCCTCAGCGCGGCGATAAGGCGGATCTTGTGCGCCTGGCCCTGAAAAACGCGGAGGACGCGCTGCTCAAGCACCGTCAGAGCGCCATTGTAAAGGACATGCGCACCCGGCAGGCCATGCTGGAGCTGAAGGAGGCGCTTGGGCTGCCCACGCTGCCCCAGCGCATAGAGGGCTATGATATTTCCAATACGCAGGGTATTTTAAGTGTGGCCAGCATGGTGGTGTTCGAGGGCGGCATGCCCAATAAGAAGGCGTACCGCATCTACCGCATCAAAACCGTGGAGGGCGCGAACGACTTTGCCTCCATGGCGGAGGTGATCGGCAGGCGCTTTACCCACGGCTTGCAGGAGAAGCACGACCGCGAGGCCGCGGGGCTGGATCCCGCCACGGGCAGCTTTTCCAAGCTGCCGGACGTTATTTTGATCGACGGCGGCCCGGAACAGCTGCTGTTTGCCCACCGCGCCATGCAGGAGGCGGGCGGCAACGTACCCATGTTTGGCCTGGCCAAAAGGTTTGAGGAAATCTATCTGCCCGGGCGCGCCGACCCTATCGTGCTGGACAGGCGCTCCAACGCGCTGCACCTGGTGCAGCATGTGCGCGACGAGGCGCACCGCTTCGGCATCACGCATCACAGGGCGCTACGCGGCAAGGAGGGCCTTCGAAGCGAGCTGAGCGCCATAGAGGGCATCGGCCCCAAAAAGCAGGCGGCGCTGATTCGCCACTTCAAGAGCGTAAAGGCCATTTTTGAGGCCACCAAGGAGGAGCTTTGCCAGGTGGAGGGCATTAGCGAAGGCCTGGCCCAGCGCATTTTGGAGCATCGCTCGGGAACGGAGCGGGGGTAGGCAGGAGGATGGGGAGAAAAGGTGCCGCGTGAGCTCGCTTTGTAGCGTGCGCGCATGTGTGAAAAAAGAAAATGGGCCCGGCAGCTCGTTAGGCTGCCGGGCGCTTTGCTGCCTGCGGGCATGGCGCTTTGCCTTGCGCATTATCGGCTGCCGGGAGATTTCCGGCGGCCTTTTTGCTTAGGGAAGGATATTGCGGCTTTGGCGGCGCCAGCGGCCGGGCGTGGTTTTGATGACCTTGCGGAACTGGCGCGTAAAGCTGGTAGCCGTGGGAAAGCCCACTTGGCTGCCTACCTCCAGCACGGATAAATCCGTGCGGAATAAAAGCAGGCAGGCGGCTTCCAGACGCACCGTCTGCAAGTATTCCAACGGGGAGCATTTCATCACCCGCTGAAACACCCTGCGCAGGTGCGTGGGGCTGATATGGCAAAGCGCGGCCAATTCCTCCACGCGAATGTTCTCCATATAATGCAGGCCAATATGCTCTACGGCAGGCGCGATAATCTGTATGCGCGCGGGCGCGGCCTCGGGCAAATCCTGGTTGAGCTTGGAGGCGGCGCGCAGCAAAAGCAGCACAAAGGCGTGGGTTTGCAGGCGAACCACGTTGCGGTAGCCCTCGTACTGGTTTTCCAGCTCGTTGATAATGGCGTGCGTAATATCGATCATTTCACTCTGATCTTTTTGGTGCAGCGTGAACGGGAGCGCCTTTTGCCCAAAGAAGATTTGCATCAGAGAGCGCGCGTGGGTGGGATGCAGGTCGGGAATAAAGGTGAAGGGATCCAGATATAGCCAAATCCACCGGCTGACCGTGTTGCGCTGGCTCAAAATCAGGTGCTGCACCTTGGCCGGGATGACGGTTACGTTTCCGCTTTCAAAGGGCATCAGTTTTCCTTCCACCAGGGAATGCCCCCGCCCCTCGTAGCAATAGCCAATTTGTAGACAGTTATGAAAATGGAGCATATTCACGCCCTGGCTTTCCGTATACCAGTGGTCTGTGCGCATGCACACGATGGGAAAGTCCACGGGGAGCCGCACCGGGCAAAAGATGGACTCGTTAGGGTAAGATGTTCGTTTTTGCATGTTTTTTGTTTCGTTTCTCATGGAATCCACCTCGGGCCGATGATATCATAAGCACATCAAAAACACAAGCATTCGTTTTGCGGAAAGGAATAGCCTATGTGCAGCGCCCAGCAATTCCAGCATCCCTATACAGCCCTATTGAAACGGGAAATTCAGCCCGCTATTGGCTGTACGGAGCCTGTGGCCGCCGCCGTTTGCGCGGCGTATGCGGCGCAATGCCTGGGCAAGCCAGCCGTGCGGCTGAGGGTGGAGGCCAGCGCTTATATTCTAAAAAACGCGATGCATGTGGGCATTCCCGGCACGAACGGCCTTACAGGAATTGCCATGGCTGCCGCGCTTGGTTCGCTTTTGCAACATTCCGAAAAGAACATGGAGATTTTTGGCGCGCTCACGCCGGAAATTGTAACGGCGGCGCGCGCCCTGCTTGACGGCGGCGGCGTGGAGGTAGCCCTGGCGGAAAATAGTCCAAAGGTATGGGTTGACAGCACAGTTTTTGCGGAGGATGGCAGTTGGGCGCGCGCGGTGATTCAGGGAACGCACACCCATGTGATACGCCTTGAGCGTGACGGCCGGATATGCCGTAGCGAGCCGCCCATTCAGGAGGGGGCGGACGGCGAAGCCGGAGCTATGAAGCTGAAAGCCATTTACGATTACGCCATGGGCGTGCCGCTGGAGGAGCTGGCCTTCCTGGAGGAGGTAATCCGGGTAAACTGCGCCGTGGCGGAGGAAGGGCTTTCGCGTCCCTATGGGCTGCGGGTGGGCAGCACGCTTGCGGCGGAGGGCAGCTGGGAATACGCGGCGGCCTATACCGCGGCGGCAGCGGATGCGCGCATGGCGGGCTGTATGCTGCCCGTAATGACCAATATGGGAAGCGGCAACCAGGGGCTTACCGCCTCCCTGCCGGTGATTGCCGCCGCCCGCCGTATGGGCTGCGGACGGGAGGCGCTTCTGCGCGCCCTGGCGGCAAGCGAACTGGCCGCCATGAATGTGAAGCTCTATATAGGCCGCCTTTCCGCGCTGTGCGGCTGCGGAATCGCGGCGGGTATCGGCGCGGCATGCGGCCTGGTGCTTTTACGCGGCGGCGGCTACGAGACCATGGTATATGCCGTGCGCACCATGGTGGCTGATGTGGCGGGTATTGTGTGCGACGGCGCGAAGCCGGGCTGCGCCCTGAAGGTGGCCACCGCCGTAAGCGCGGCCCAGCGCGCGGCGAGCCTGGCCATGGCCAACGGTCTGGCGGAAGGGCAGTATGGAGTGGTTTCCCAAACAGGAGAGGATACGCTGCGCAACCTTGGCCTTTTGGGCAGCGAAGGCATGGGCGCGGCCAATGAAACGATTTTGAAAATCCTTTTGCAGGAGCAAAACGGGACAGGGGCGTCGCCGCGAGAGCACGGCGCGATTGCATAACGTACTGGGTATATCAAGGAAGGAGGGAGAAAAGCGTCGCTTGATACGTTACGTTTTCCAAAAGACACACAAAACAAAAGGAGGTTCTTAAAATGAAACGGTTTTTGGCTATCGCATTAACGCTGGTACTGGCTTTTGGAACGCTTGGCATGCACGCCGTTGCCGAAACGGAGGACAAATTGACCATCTGGTCCTATGGCACGCCGGAGTACATGCGCATCTACTTCCAGCGCTATTTGGACAGGGAAAACACGGGCCTTACGGCTGAAATGGCAAACTACTCCGGCGAGGCCGAGGTTCGCCAGCAGATTATGATGACGGTGAACGCCGGGGCCATGGACGACCTGCCCACCGCCATTTCCACCTTCCCGGTGAGCATGCAGGTACTGGTGGAGGCCGGCCTTTTGGCGGACATCACGGATTATGTGACGCCCTATATCGACCAGTTTGTGGAGGGCGCCTTCGACCAGGCTACCTATAACGGCCGCATCTACGGCATGCCCTATACGCTTCAGCCCAAAATGATGTTTTACAACCAAGAGATTTTTGACAGGTACGAAATCGATCCGGAGCGCATGAGCACCTTTAAGGGCTATATCGAGGTGGGACGCGAGCTGCTTGAAAAGAGCGAGGGCAAGGTGAAGCTGTCCTACGTTGATCCCAGCAGCTACACCTGGCGCTACTGGTTCCGCCGCGGCCTGATGCCCCAGGCCAACGCGCGCATCTGGGACGAGAACGGCAATGTTGTGTTCGACACCGATCCCGGCACCCGTCTGGCGATGGAAACCTTCAACACCATGCTCACCGAGGGTATGCTGATGAACGTTGGCATCTTCAGCGCCGAGCAGTACGAGGCCGCGCGCCAGGGAGAAATTGCCACGTATTATATCGAGTCCTTCTGGGATACGTTCCTGCGCGGCAACCTGCAGGATATGAGCGGCGCGTGGCGCTGCATGCCCGCCCCCGTGTTTGACGAGGTAGGCACCGCGGGCGCTCAGGTAATCGCCATGTACTGCCCCGTGAACACCGGCGACGAGGAAAAGACCAAGCTGTTTGTGGACATGCTTTTGGACTTTAACCTCAACGCGGCGGAGCGCAACCAGTGGACCGAGGATATGCTCGCCATGGACTACGCCACCGAGCATCCCATCACCAAGGAATTGCAGGCCGATCCCTACTGGACGGAGGCTTCCGACTTCTACGGCGGCCAGAGCTATCGCCAGATGGTGACAAAGTCCTTTGAAAATCCGTCGGAAAACCTGCCTGTAAACCTGAACGACGCTGAGGCGGATACCATCATCTCCTCCGAAATGGAGAAGTGGGTTTCCGGCGCTCAGGATATGGAAACCACGATCGAGGCGATCGGCAGGGAGCTTCGTACCCGCTTGAACCTTCAGTAACCTTTTAAGGGCCTGCGCCGGGCACATGCCCGGCGCGGGTTGGCGCATGTTGCTGTGAAAGGATGTGTTCCTGTGAAAGCAAGGCCGCATTCGGCAAGAAAAAACGAGGTTATGCATGCATATCTGTTCATTTCCCCGTTTTTTCTGCTGTTTATCATATTCCAGCTCTATCCGCTGGTGTGGTCGTTCATACTGGGGTTTTACAAGTGGAACGGCCTGACGCAGAAAATCTTTGTGGGGCTGGATAACTACCGAATGCTTCTCAATGACGGGCAGTTTTGGACCACCATGTACAATACGCTGTGGTACGCCGTGGCCAATATTCTTATTACGCTGCCGCTGTCCGTGCTGCTGGGTGTGCTTTTGTGCAGCCCTCTCATGCGCGGCGGGCGCGTATTCAAAACCGTACTGGTGCTGCCCTATGTAACCTCCACTGTTGCGGCGGGCATTATCTTTTCCATGCTGTTTTCCTCGCATATCGGTGTAATCAACGGCATGCTCAAGGCCCTGGGTCTAAACCCGGTGGGGTGGCTGAATACGATGGAATGGTCTAAATACCCGGTGGCGCTTTTGTCCATCTGGCGCAACACGCCCTGGTATATGCTGATTATCATGTCGGCTCTGCTGGGGGTGGACGCGCATTTGTATGAGGCCGCGCGTATAGACGGCGCGAACGCGTGGCAGCGCTTGGTGAAGATTACCCTGCCCTGCATTATGCCGGTTTTGATGTTCAGCCTGATTAACCTCACCATCGATTCGGTGCGCATCTTTACCGAGCCCTATGTGCTCACGGCGGGCGGGCCGGGCGCTTCCAGCATGAGCGCAATCCAGTACCTATACACGAACGCCTTTGAAACATTCAAGCTGGGCTATGCGTCCGCGGTGGGATATGTGCTTACGTTCTTTCTGATTATCGTATCGGTGTTTTACTTCAAAAGCCTCAGGCAGCAAAGCGGGGTGTGAGCATGAAAAGCGAGCTGATGAAAAAAAGAGCCGGAATCGCGGGTGTGAACGGCGCGCTGATCCTGTTCAGCCTTCTGGCCTTCTTTCCGCTGATTTGGGTTGTGCTCACAGCGTTTCAGCCTACGGATTCCGGCGTGAGCTTCGTTTTGGGAGATATCCTCAAAAAGGGATTTACGCTTACCAACTTTACCCGTGTGGCGGAGCTGATACCGCTGTGGCAAAACTTTTTGAACACGGTCATTTCCTCGGTGGCGGGCACGCTGCTTACGCTGTTCTTCTGCGCGCTGGCAGGGTTTGCGTTCGCCAAGTACCGCTTTCGCGGAAGCAACTTTCTGTTTTTGTTCCTGCTGCTTACCATGGTAGTGCCCTCGGAGGTGTCCATCGTGCCGCTGTTTGTGGTAATGCGCAAAATCGGCTGGATTAACAGCCTGCTTTCGCTTATCATCCCGCGCGCGGCTACGGCGGTGGGCATCTTCTACATGCGTCAGTACATCAGCGGCTGCCCCACCGACTTGATCGAGCAGGCGCGCATAGACGGCTGCCGGGAGTTTGGCATCTTTACGCGCATTGTGCTGCCGGTAATTACGCCTGCGCTGGCCTCCTGGGGCGCTATTTCCCTGATTGCCCGCTGGAACGATTTTATTCTCCCCAAGATTTTTCTTCGCGCGCCGGATAAGCAGACGCTGATGGTATCCATTTCCCTGCTGCCGGTGAGCGAGGGCCTGTCCACCCCGTGGCCGGTGGTGATGGCGGGCGTGGCGATTGCGACGCTGCCGCTGATAGCGGCGTTCGTGGTGCTACAGCGCTACGATATTGCCGATATCATGGCTGGCGCGAATAAAGGGTAATTCAAAATCATCATTTCTTAGGAGGGTCGAAACATGAAACTGAATATGGTAAGGTTCGGGTGGCCCACGCCGGACACACCCTACTATTTCCTGCACCTGTGCGCCGAAAATGTAACCCAGGATACGGAGGTTGCGGGCGTGACCGTCAACGGCAGGCGCTGCCGCGATTTTGAGACGCGAAACGATGGCCGCGCGGCGGTTCCACCGGTGCTGCGCGCGCAGGCGGATAAGCGCGAGCTCTACATTCGGGTTGACTGGCAGAAGGGCGACACGTTTGACGTTGCGGTAACGCTCAAGAGCGGCGAAAGCAGCGTTGAGCTGAGGGAAAGCTATGCCGCCGCCCAGGAGCACGGCTACTGGAACAAGGACTGGAAGTATTACGCCGCCCATGTTGTGAAGGAAACGGCGGGCATTGATCGCGTGGACGAGCCCGTGCATGCCGTGCTGGCCATGTATATGGATCGCCTGACTGACGCGCAGCGCGAGTTGCGTGTTGTGGAGGTGGACTCCCACACGGGCGAGGCGCGGGAGATTCGCTCCCAGGTATACGCGGTAAGCAGCTGGGATAAATGGCAAAACATCAACTGCCAGCCCACAACCACCGCGCAGATCGCTTTCCTGGCCAACGTGCCCGCCAACGGGCAGCGGGTGTACCTGTTCTTCTATGGTAACCCCAACGCGCCCCAGCCCTGCTATGAAACCGATCTTTGCGTGAGCGGCGAGGGCTACGGCCTGAGCATTCAAAACGAATACTATACCGTAAACCTGCATAAGGACAGCGGCTCCATCGACGAGATTCTGCCCCGCGACCGCGAGGGGCTTACCTATTGCCATCAGTTGGAAACCAATGGCGCGCTGCAATGGAATCCCGGCATCTACGCCCCGCCGAAAACCTGGATGCACGCCTCCGACTGGGTGGCTCCCAAGGACTTTACGGTGATCTCCGGGCCCATCTTTGTAATGGTGAAGCGCTTCAACCCCATTGTGGACTACGAGGAGGTAGAGTGCTCGCTGACCTACATCTTCTACAGCTGCAACAAGGCCATTACCGTGGAAAGCAACATCGACATAACCAAGGATTTGGACGTTGTGGCCCTCAGAAACGGTTCCGTTGTGCTCAACAAGGAAACCACCGGCGATTTTGTCTGGAAGGACGTGGATCACCAGGTGCGCAACGTGCATATCCAGGATATGCCCCGCCATCCTGTGAAGGCGATGACGCTGGATGCGCGCACCCCCTGGTTTGCCTTTTACAACCGCCATCAGGGCAACGCCCTGGGCGTGGTGAACCTGGAGTTCGGCGGCGTGCGCCGTCAGGGCGGGCTGATTGAGTGGGAGCCGCACTACTACCTGCACTGGGGCCCGTGGTTCTATGTGTCCCGGCCCATCATCTATACCTTTACCTCCAACAACCCGCAGCGCGTAATGCACATGACCACCGGTACCAGCTTCTTTGAGCGCTATGAGCTGTTTGCCTTTAATGTGGAAAAGGGCGGGCAGGAGTACGACGGCTTTGAGGAAATTGAACGCATGAACCGCAAGGCCCGCGAGCCGCTTTCCAAGCTGACGGCAAAGTACGATACGGACGAGCGCGTGCCGGATGAATGGGTGCCGCCGATTCTTGCCAGCCACTTTGAAGAAATGGTCGATTGACGAGAGGTGAAACCATGAACAAGAGGGAACGAATGGAGTGCTTCCTGGCAAGGGAGGCCTATACGGACGGCATTCCCGCGGCGTTTTTTCAGCACTTTGACGCGTCTAAGCGCCACGGCGACGCGGCGATGCAGGCACAGCTGGACTTTTTCCACGACACGGATATGGACATGATGAAGATCATGTTTGACGACATCTACCCCAAGTTTTCGGTGGAGAAGCCGGAGGATTGGCGGCGCGTACCGGATTTTGCGGCGGACGACCCTGTGTTTACCCAGCAGATTGAGCTGGCGGAGCGGCTTGTGAAGGCGGTGGGAAAGGAAGCTGGGGTCTATCAGACCATCTTTTCGCCGTTTGTGTCCGCAGGGTGTGCCGTGAGCCCCATTCCCGTATGGGACAGCGTGGTTACGCCCCACTTTCTGGCCGACCCCGAGGCTATGACGGCTGGCCTGACCAAAATTGCCAAAACGCTGGCTGCTTTCGCACAGAATATTGCGAAAACAGGTATCGACGGATTTTACGTATCTCTGCAGGGCGGCGAATATAGCCGCTATTCTCCCGCGTTTTTCGACGAGTGGTTCAAGCCGTTGGATGTGATGCTGCTTCAGGCGCTGAAGGATACGGGCAAAAGGGTGATCCTGCATATCTGCGGTGTGAACATGCGCCTGGAAAATTATTACGACTATCCCGGCGACGTGGTGAACATGGCCAGCGTGGATAACCATATCGCGCTTGAGGAAGCGCGTCGGGTGTTCGGACGGCCCGTGATGGGCGGCATTCCCAATCATGGCGTGATTGTGGAGGGCACGCGCGAAGAAGTGGAGGCGCAGGTGCGCGACGCTATGAACATCGATACGCGCGGCATCATGCTGGGCGCGGATTGCACCATTCCCAAAGAGGTGGATCGTCGCCGTCTGCGCTGGGCCGTGGACGCCGCGCACGCCATGCGCACGGGAGGCTGATAAGGAATGGATACGTTTTCGGTATATGCTCAAATTCTGATGGAGCGCATCCAGACCATCGCACGAACCCAACGGGAAGCAGTGGATACCGCGGCCGCGCACATTGCCCAGGCAATCGCGCAAGATAGGCGCGTGCATGTGCTGGGCACCGGCGCGCATTCCATGATGGCGGCGGAGGAGGTGCTTTGGCGCGCTGGAGGCCTGGCGGCGTGGAACCCCATTCTGGATCCCGGTACAAGCCTGCTGCATGGCGCCAAGCGCAGCGTCAGCTTTGAGCGCATGCCCGGCTATGGCGTGGCGGTGCTCAACGCCAACGGCGTGGGCCAAAGCAAGGGCGAAATTATGGTGCTGATTAACGCCTACGGCATAGATCCCATGTCGCTGGATGTGGCGCTGGAGTGCCGCAAGCGGGGCATGGAGGTAATCGCCATCACTTCCACAGCCTATGGCGAAAGCGTGCCTCGGGACAGTGCGCTCCGGCATCCTTCCGGGAAAAACCTGTACCAGGTTGCCAGCCTGGTTATCGATAGCTGCGTACCGCTGGGCGACGCGGTTATTCCCGTGGAGGGGATTGAGCAGAAGGTGGGCTCGGCCTCCACGGTGCTAAACAGCTTTATCATGAACGCCCTACAGGCCGCCGTGGTGGAAAAGCTGATTGCCGAAGGCGTGGAGCCGCCCGTGTTCATGAGCGCCAACCTGCCCGGCGGCGACGAGGCCAACCAGCGTTGGGAAACCCGCTATGGGCCTCAGGCACGATATATGCTCTAAATCAGGGGCGTAGGGAATTCGTCCAAAGCCTTACGCCGCAGCGCTTTCAACAAGAACTCAACAAAACGACGCGCCAGCCCAACCGGGCTGGCGCGCCTTTTTGCTGAAACCGCCGCAAATAGAGATTACGCCTTGAAAATACAGCAGGTAAGCACGCCGTCGCTGATAAAGAACTGGTAGCGGATGGCATAGGGCAGCGTGTTTTCCATAATCAGGTTGATATCGCCGCCGCCCACGGCAGCGTCAAAACCTTTTTTGGCGTAGTAGATACCCACGTCGGCATGCACCTTGCGGTGCGTAACCAACAGCGGAAGCTGAATGGTGGCGATGTAGAAGGTGGTGTTGACCTGGCAGGTGCCGCCGCCGTAGCCCCACAGGGCGTGGGGGCTCATAATGGGGGCCTTGTGATAGCCCGTGGATTTGAGGTAGGGGCCGATGGTTTTGTTTTGGTTGTAGATTTCGCCGGGCTGCAAAACGGTGCCCGTAATCATGCTGGAGGCCAGGCGGATGTTCCAGTTGCGCCCCTGGTACTGCACTGTGGAGATGCCCACGGCGTAGTAGGTGGTCATTACGCTGATAAGATCGCCGGACTGGGCGGTTTCATAATCCGCAACGGGAATGGTGTAGGCCACGTCCTCGGCCTTGATGTAGCCGGTGGTACGCCAGTAGGGCAGGGGATAGCGGCCCAGCTCGTCCGGCTCGCCCACGCAGATGGCCGCGCCCGGGTTGATGGTTTTAAGCTCGCTGTTGTCCTCCATGCTGTAAATGGTGGTGGTATGGTTCACAAAGGCCAGAAGGGGCCATATGTCCAGGCCGGGAATCTCGCCCACATAGGGATCGAGGCGATCCCACTTGAACAGGGCGTCGGTGCGCGTATAGCCGTAGGTGTTGTTGTAGCGCAGCAGGCACCAGTCGCCGCTGACCTCGCTTACGGTTACCTTCTTGTAAGTGGGCACGTTGCCAATGCGGCGGGAGCGCTCGTCCGGCTCCTCGTAGATGGTCGCGTTTTTGACCGCGTAGGCGACGTATCCCTCATAAAAGGTTTCCTTGGTGGTTTTGAAGCCGGGCACGGCAGGCTCGCTGGGCTGCTGCTCAGCCGCGGGCTGCTTCCCGGTCGCGGGCTGCGTTCCTTCGGCGGACGAAGCGTCCCCACAGGGCTGGATATCGGTCAGATATTGGGTAAGTACGTAGCCGTCCAGATGGCGGGTGCGCACCTTGCACCATTCCTCGCCAAGCTCGAGGATGTAGACGAACGAATCGCGCGGGATGCTATCCCCGCCGGTCGAATCCTTGCTGGGCGCGCGGCGTACCTTGAGGGCCACGCTGGCCTTGGCGGTGTGGGTTATAGGATCGTCCTGGGCCTCCTCGGCGAAGGCGGCCAGGGGCTGCGCGGCCAGGATAAGCAGCGCCATAACCAGCGCGATAAAATGATGGAACAGGCGTTTCATATCGGTTTCAGCGGCTCCTTTGCTGAAAATGGTACGCTATGCCTGAAATGGCAGCATACCTCTTTATTATAACGGGGCGAAAAGGGATTCGTCAATACATTTTGCGTCCCGGACAGGGCGCACATGAAATCCCTCCCAGCGGGGCATACTGGGCGTATCATAGCAAAAGGAGTGCGCCCCATGAACGATAAAAACACGGAAAAAACCTCCCTGAAGCGCAATACCCTTCTCCTGCTTGCAAGCGCGGCGGTGCTTTTAGCAATCGCGGCGGCCACGCTGCTTTTGCCCGGCGAAAGCACCGCGCCCGCGGAGCTGCCTCCCGCCCGGGCCGTGGACGCGGACGGCGCGGCGGCTGTGGAGGAGGGCTGCGAGCTTTTGCAGACCCTTACCTATACCCGCTGCGAGCATGTGGTTACGCGCCGCGTGACCGCCCCCGTGGAGCTGTACGGCAAAACGCTTGAGGATGTGGAAGCGCTCTACCCCGAATGGCGCGTGACGGAGTTTTCGCCCAAGCTGATTAAGATGGAACAAAAGCCCGATATATTCTGCCCGGATCATATGGTGCTGATGCCCAACGGCGCGGGCATGCTGTGCGTGTTTGAAAACAAATACGGCGACGCGCTGGCCCTGGTAAAGGAGCTGGATTTGGCGCTGGACGCCCTGCCCGCCTCCGAGCAGGAGGTGCTGAAAAGGGGCATGGGCTTTTCCACGGCGGAGGAGCTGGAGCAGTGGCTGGAAAGCGTGGAGTCCTAAAAGATGCTGACCGTTTTAATTCGCAGCGTGGTGCTGGTGTGCTTCGCGGTATTTGCCATGCGCCTGATGGGCAAACGTCAGATTGGACAACTTCAGCCCTTTGAGCTGGTGGTGGCTATCATGATTGCGGATTTGGCCTCCACTCCCATGGAAAGCCTGGACACCCCCCTGTGGCGCGGCGTCATCCCGCTGATGGCCACGGTGGCGCTGCACCAGCTCTTTACGCTGCTTTCGCTCAAAAGCCAGCGTATGCGCGCCTTTTTTAGCGGAAGGCCCACGGTGATTATTCAAAACGGGAAGATCGACCACCAGGCGCTGGAAAAGCTGTGCTTTAATTTGAACGACCTCCTGGAGGAGCTGCGCACCGGCGGCATTTTAACCCCCACGGAGGTAGGCACGGCCATTATGGAAACCAGCGGCAAGCTGAGCGTGTTTCCCGTTTCTCAGGCCCGGCCCGCCACCACGGAGGAATTGAAGGTGAAAACGGGCTACGAGGGCATCCCACTCACGCTGGTCATGGACGGCAAGCTGGAAAAGGACAACCTGCCCCTGTGTGGCAAGGACGCCGCCTGGCTGGGCGAGCGGCTGAAAAAAATGGGCTACGCGCGCATTCAGGACGTGCTGCTGTGCTACCTGGATACCGATGGAAAAATGACCGCTCACGGCTATGGCGATAAGCCTCCCGCACGCGCGCAGGCCCTTTCGCCGGACGAGGTGATGTGGTAATGCGCAGGGCGGTTATTTTGATTGTAACCCTTACGGTGTTAAGCGTGGGCCTGAGCGTGTGGCTGGATTTGAGCCAGCGCAACACGGCGCGCGGATATATGGATTCCTTTGGCCTGGTGCGCGAGGCGCTTGAACAGGGAAATATGGATGAGGCGGCGCGGGAGCAGGCATATCTGCACGCGCGCTGGCAGCATGACGCGAAGTGGCTCAACTGCCTGATTAGCCATCATCATACGCGGGCGGTGAACACGGCTATGCTGGAGCTGGCAACCGCGCTGGAGCAGCGCTGGCCGGACGAGGCGCTGCGCGCGCTGGATCGCGTGATGGACGCTCTGGGGGATGTGGCCTCCAGTGATTTTGCGTCTTTGGAAAATATTTTATAAAGCAAATGGTAACAAAATTGTCTTGAAAAGCGAAAAAACGACATGCATTCTCCACAAGTTTTCCACAATTTTTCCGCGAAAAGGGGGCGCTTTTCCATGGAAAGACCATATGTGGAAAACTTCCTATGCAGGCAGAAACGCACAGGCAAGTTTTCCACATAAACGGGCGAACAAAGGTGAAAAAAGCATCTTTTCTATGGAAAACTATGTGGAAAGTGTGGAAATCTCCACATTTGCCTATGCAGACATGCATAGGATATTCATAGGGCAACCATGTGGAAAGCAACCGTGATGTGGGAAAATCCTTTGGCTCGCAACGCCTGATGAATGTTGAAATTGAGGATTGTTACAGGACGTTATGCTACAACAGAAAGCTGTATATTCTGGTTCTAGTTTTGTCAAAAGCGTGCATAACCTTCCCGGACAGAGAAGGGGGAGGCGCGTGCATGAAAGAATCGGTACATGTTTTTGTAACAAAACGGATGGAGCGCTGGCGGGTTTATGTGCTTTTGCTGCTGCTGGCGGCGGCGGGAGGCATGCTTATGGACGAAGGCGCCCCGGGCCCGGCAGCCTACACCGCCGGCCAGGCCGAAAAGCCCCTTGCGGGCATGACCGTGGCGCTGGATCCCGGCCACGGCGGCTATGACGGCGGCGCTCGCGCGCATGACAGCGGCCTGTGGGAAAAGGAAATCACCCTGCGGATTGCGCTGGAGATTGAAAAGGCGCTTGCGGAGCAGGGCGCGGAGGTGGTGCTCACCCGGCGGGAGGACGTGTGCCTGGCCGAGGGCGACACCGCCACCAAGGCCCGCAAAAGGGAGGATTTGCAAAAACGCAGGGATATTGCCGAGGAAGCGGGGGCGGATGTGCTATTGAGCATTCATATGAACGAATACCGCAGCCGCAAGGAAAGCGGCCCGCAGGTATTTTACCAGCGCGGGGCCGACGGAGGCCGTCTGCTGGCGGGAGCGCTACAGCAGGCGATGCTTGAGGAGCTTGACCCGCCCAAGCGGCGCGTGGCCATGGCGGGGGACTATTACGTGCTGCGCGGCAAGCTGCCCTCGGCGCTGGTGGAATGCGGTTTTCTGAGCAACGCCGCGGAGGAGAAGCTACTGCTGGATCCCGCGTATCAGCGGCGGATTGGCCTGGCGGTTGCCAATGGGCTGGCCGAATACCAAAGGCTTGCCCGGCGCGTGGAGGAGGGCGTCTAAACCGCGCTTGTAACATCGGCCTTTGCATGCTATCATACACAGGGATTTACGAAAACCATACGAAAGCGGGGCATGCTCATGCCGCAAACCCCTTTGTCCCTTCAGGAAGCAAAGCTGAAAAATCCGCTTGCACTGGCCTTTTTGGGCGACACCGTGTGGGATTTGTTCACCCGGCGCAGGCTTCTGGAAAGCCGCTTGCAGGTGAACGCCCTGCACCGCCGGGCCGTGGCGCAGGTAAACGCCGGGGCGCAGGCCCTGGCGGCGGCGCGCGTGGAAGGGCTTCTTACGCCGGAGGAAACCGAAATCTTCCGGCGCGGCTGCAATGCCCATGCCCGGCACAACACGCCCAAAAACCAGGATCCCGTGGCGTACAGCCGCGCCACGGGCCTTGAGGCGCTTATGGGCTATCTCTACCTGACCGGGCAGGAGGAGCGCGCGCGGGAATTGTTTGACATCGGCGCGGCTATCCCTTAAAATAAGATGTTAAGCTATTGAATGGAGGATGGTCGCATGCCGGAACGTACCCTGCGCGTGGCGCTGGTGCGCCACACCCTGGAGCCTGAGGCGCTTACCGCCCTGGGCGCGCGGCTTTGCTATGCGGGCGGCGATGTGGACGAGCTGCTAACCCTCGTGAACGAGAAGGATCAGCGGGCCTTTGTGGAGCGCGTGATGGGCATGGGGCACGAAAGCGTGCTGGAGCATGCCAGCTTCACCTTTCTGGCCGAGGGCGTAAGCCGCGTGCTGCTGGCGCAGCTTACCCGGCACCGCATCGCCAGCTTCAGCGTGCAAAGCCAGCGGTATGTAAGCTACGCGCGGGGCTTTGGCTATATCATTCCCCCGGCGATACGCGCGCTGGGGCCGGAGGCCGTTGAGGAATACGAGGGGCAGATGGCGCAGATGCAAGGCTGGTACGAAGCCTGGCAGAAGCGCCTGGGCGACGCGGGCGAAAGCAGCAACGAGGACGCGCGCTTCGTGCTGCCCAACGCCTGCGAAACCCGCGTGCTGTTAACCATGAACGCGCGCGAGCTCAGGCACTTCTTTTCGCTGCGCATGTGTAGCCGCGCACAGTGGGAAATCCGCGCGCTGGCGGGGCGCATGTTTGAGGAGTGCTGCCGCGTGGCGCCCGCGCTGTTCCGCGACGCGGGGCCGGGCTGTTTGCGCGGGCCGTGCCCCGAGGGCAAAAAGAGCTGCGGAAGGCAACAGGAAATACAGGAAGCAAGAAAGGCCTTTTTGAAAGCGGAAGGGCTGGAATAAGGAGAAGCAAATATGGCATTTTACAAGGATGTAAAGGGGAAAAAGACCCGGCAGGAGAAGCGCGCGGCGGCGATTGCGCGCGGCGGCTTTGAGGACGAGGGAACCGGCTACTGCAAGGGCGGCCAGAAGGGCCGCGCCGGGGAAGGGCGCTACCAGGGCGGCGCGCAGGGCGGGAAGAACCGTTCCTATGAAAAGAACGGCAGGCGCGGCCATGAGGAGGCGCGTTCCGCCGGATACCGCGATAACGCCGTGCGCCAGGCCCCGCGCGGCGAGCGCGCGCCCATGGACAAAGGCGCCCCGCGCTATGAAAGCAAAAACGGCGGCTACCGCTTTTCAAGCAACGCCTCCGGGCGCTACACGGGCCGGGGCGGAAATACGGCTCCCCGTCCCTATGACGAGCAGCGCCGCGCCCGCATGCAGGAGGAGCGCGGCTACGACCGTTACCGCTACGACGAGCCCGCGCCCCTGCCGCCTGCCGGGGAGAAGATCGCGGCCAACGAGAACCTGCTTAGCGGCCGCAACCCCATTCGCGAGGCGCTCAAGAGCGGCCGCGACATTGAAAAGCTGATGGTGGCGCGCGGCGAGCTGAGCGGCTCCGCCCGCGAGATTGTAAGCATGGCGCGCGAGCGGCATATCCCCGTGCAGGAGGTGGATCGCGCCCGCCTGGACGCGATTACCCGCAATCATCAGGGTATGCTGGCCTTTGCCTCCGCTTACCGCTACAGCACCGTGGAAAGCATGCTCGAGCTGGCCAGGGAGCGCGGCGAGGCGCCCTTCCTGGTGCTTTTGGACGGCGTGACGGATCCGCACAACCTGGGCGCGATCATCCGCACGGCGGAGTGCGCGGGCGCGCACGGCGTGATTGTGCAGGAGCGCCGCGCCGTGGGCCTGACTCCCGCCGCGGTGAAGGCCAGCGCGGGCGCGGTGGAATACCTGCCCGTGGCGCGTGTGACCAACCTGGCCAACACCATTGAAAAGCTCAAGGAGCAGAACATTTGGGTTTATGCCGCCGACATGGGCGGCGAGGATTATGCCGGCGTGGACATGAGCGGAGCGCTGGCGCTGGTGATCGGCGCGGAGGGCGAGGGCGTGAGCCGCCGCGTGCTGGACTGCTGCGACCGCACCGTGAGCCTGCCCATCCGCGGCAAGCTGGACAGCCTCAACGCCAGCGTGGCGGCGGGCGTGCTGCTCTATGCCGCCATGCGCGCGCGCTGAGCCATGAAGCCGCTTTTGTATGTGGACGGCTACAATGTGATCGGCGCGTGGGACGAGGCCGCGAAAAACGGCTGGCCCCTGGACGAGTGCCGCGACCGCCTGATTCACGTATTGGAGGATTACGCGGGCTACACGGGGCAGGAGGTCTGGCTCATTTTTGACGGCTACAAGGCGGAAAGGCCCGTGCGCAGCGTTGAGCAGCGCGCGGGGCTTACCGTTGTGTACACCCGTCATGGCGAAACGGCCGACCACTACATTGAGCGCATGTGCCAGCTATTGCCGCGCTACCGCGAGGCGCGCGTGGCTACCAGCGACGGCGTGGAGCAAACGCTCATCCTGGGCCGTGGCGCTACGCGCCTGAGCGCGCGGGAATTATGGCGCGAGCTGCGCCGTGAGCGCTCCAGCGGGCGCGGGCGGCATCAAACGCCCTCCGCGCAGCAGCGCACGGCTCTTTCCTCGGCGCTCAGCGCCGAGCAATACGCCGTATTGGACAAGCTTAGACGGCAAAAATAAGGCAGGTGAGGAAACCATGGCTGAACCGAGGGACGAACGCGTGCCCGATGTGGACGAGGAAACCGCGGATTACGACCGCGACGAAACGGAGGGCAGCGACGGGCTGGACATGGACAGCTCCTGGGAAAGCATGCTGGACAAGCGCTTTGACGGCATGACCGACGAGCAGGTCGTGGCCCTTGCCCAGCAGGGCGACAGCGTGGCCGTGGAGTTTTTGCTGAGCAAATACAAGAACTTTGTGCGCTCCAAGGCGCGCAGCTATTTCCTGATCGGCGCGGATCATGAGGACATTGTGCAGGAGGGCATGATCGGCCTGTTCAAGGCGATCCGCGATTATCAGGCCGAACGCCTCAGCAGCTTCCGCGCCTTTGCCGAGCTATGCATCACCCGGCAGATTATCACGGCCATCAAAACCGCCACGCGCCAAAAGCACGTGCCCCTGAACAGCTACGTATCCCTCAACAAGCCCATTTACGACGAGGAGAGCGACCGCACCCTCATGGACGTGATTGTGGAGGGACGCGCCCAGAATCCCGAGGAGCTCATCATTGGCCGCGAAAACCTGGTTTCCTTCCGCGATCAGGTGGACAAGGTATTAAGCGGCCTGGAGCAGGACGTGCTCAACGCGTACCTGGACGGAAAAAGCTATCAGGAAATCGCGGACAAGCTGGGCAGGCACGTCAAATCCATCGACAACGCCCTTCAGCGCGTGAAGCGCAAAATGGAGAAATTCCTAGAAGAATCCAAATCCCAAGACGACTAACCAGGGGGTGACCAGGGGGTGCCCCCCTGGACCCCCGGACTGCGCGCCTATGGCGCGCAGAGGTTGGGTGCGGGTGTTTGGGGTTGCGCATAAGACCGCCG
>JALEIQ010000183.1 GCA_022769795.1 Clostridiales bacterium | reverse complement strand
AAGCTCGCTGCGCGATCTTTTCCGCCGAAACAGGGTTCACCTGCGCCTGCGGCGCGGCCGGTGAACCCTGCAAGGAAACCTTGCTACGCAAGGCTTCCGAACCCACCGCACATGTCGCTGGGTTCGGATTACAGTCGGAGGTCTGCGGCCCTCCGACACCTCCCAAGGAGTTTATCGACAGTCTGGCCTAAGAGCTCTGCCCTTAGGAATCCCATCCTTGCCCGCGCTTTGCGCGGGCAATTCGCGGGGCGCAGGGGGTTCAGGCCCATCTACGCCTTGGGCGTTTCCTCAACGCTGCCGCGGGCCAGGAGCATCGCCGCCACAAAGCCCAGCGCAAAGGTAATCAGGCTAACCAGGATGATGATCCAGTTCACACCGGCCATATTCGTGCGCAGCAAAATGGCGATGGGCGAGGACACTACCAGCCCCAGCACACCGCAATACGTTTGAGTGGGAAAGCGGGCCAGCAGCCATTCAATCAGCTTTGCCACGCCAAAGATGCCCAGCACCACGCCCACGCCAAAGGGCAGCAGCGTGAAGAAGGGATTGGCCATCGCGCCAAAATCAAGCGAGAATACGGCGTTTTTGAGCGCGTCCACGGCGTTAAGCACGGGGGTGTAATAGCCCAGCAGCATCAAAACCATGCTGCCCGACACGCCGGGGATAATCATGGTGGCCGCCGCAATCGCCCCCATCACCACAAGAATCAGCACCTGCCCCAGGTTCAGGGTAAGGCTTTCGGGGTTGCTTACGTCGCCGGTGAGGGCCAGGGCGATGATGCCCGCGAAGAACAGCACAAACACCGCCAGGGATACCCAGTTGAGCTTCTTTTTGTTGATTTTGCGAAGCAGCGGGTTCAGGCCGCCCAGAATCAGGCCGATAAAGGCCGTTGAGGTGGGCAGGGCATAGTTGGCAAACAGGAATTTCAGCAGGCTGGCCAGCGCCACAATGCCCACCAGCATGCCAATGGCATAGGGCAGCAGGGTTTTAACGCTCTGCTTAAACTCGCTGAACAGATGGGTGATACAATGAATGAGCGTATCGTACACGCCCATGGACACCATCATGGTGCCGCCGGAAACGCCGGGAATGATATTGGCTACGCCAATGACGACGCCGCGCAGGATTTGGTTGAGTAGCTGCATGCGCTGGTGCTTCCTTTCCAAAGTTGGTTTCGCTCAGTCTACCATGGTTTGCGCGGTTCGTCAACCAAATCGGGCGCAGGCGGCATGTTTCCTGGCAAAAACGGTATAAAATGCGGCCGGTTGACTTTTTCGGGAAACCTATGTACAATATCGCTGCATGAAACGTATAGGGAGAAAATAGGTCAAGCATGCATGTGCGCCTGACAAAATACAACAAAAAAACGAAACGTATGAACCAAAGGACGCTATTTATACGTCTATATCAATGTAGGTGCGTTTTGGGGAAACGCACGGCCCAACTGCTGAAGGGAGGATGCTCCCATGCGAAGCATGACCATCTTCAACTATTTGCTGGAAGCGACGGTAATCGGCAGCGCGCTGATTCTGCTGGTGATCGCGGTGCGCGCGCTGCTGCGCGACCGCCTGGGAAGCCGCGCCATCTATGTGGCCTGGCTTGTGGTGGCGCTCAGGCTGCTATTGCCGCTTTCCCTGCCCAATCCCGCTATGGACGAGTTCAGGCCCGGTCTTTCCGTGGATGTGGCGGCCCGCCCCGTGGCCGACCAGGTGCGCCAGCGCGTGATTGACGCGGGGTACGACATGGCCTCCTTTCTTTCAGCCGGGGAGGACAGCCCGCTGCGCACCTTTGCGGCGCAGACGCGCGGCGGCTACACGGGCAAATGGATACTTAACCTGTGGGGCGGCGTTGCCGCCTGTGTGGGCGCATGGATGATCGTCCGCAACCTGCGCTTTTATAGGCGTGTGAAGCGCGACCGCGTGCGCATGCTGGACGGCGGCGAGCTTGCGCAGTTTGAGGCGCTGTGCCAGCGTTACCGCATCAAGCCGCCGCCCGTATATTATGTGGACCGGTTGAACGGCGCCTGCCTGGTGGGCGTTACGCGCCCCTTTATCGCGCTGCCGCTGGATGTGCCAAAGGAGCATATTTCGCTGGTGCTGGCGCATGAGCTGTGCCACCGGCGCGCGCACGATCCCTTTTGGAGCCTGGTGCGCAACCTGTGCTGCGCCATTCATTGGTTCAACCCGCTGGTGTGGCTGGCCGCCTACCTGAGCAAGGTGGATTGCGAAATGGCCTGCGACGACCGCGTAACCGCCAAATTGCAGGATATTGACCGCCTGGCCTATGCCAACGCCATTGTAAGCACCTCCGACCGCGGCGGAAACGCGCCGTGGCTGCACGCCACGGGCACGACGCTTACCGGCAAGCATCTCAGGCAGCGCATTACGGCCATCATCCGCTGCGTGCGGGGCAACCGCTGGGCGGTGGCCGCCGGGTCGCTGGCCGCCGCCGCGGTGCTGCTGGTGTCCTTCGCCACCAGCGAAAGCGAGCCCCTGCCCACGGTAAGCGATATCCCGTCTGTAAGCTGGACGGCTGCCGCCGCGCCCCTGGAAAACGGTGATCAGGCCATCGCCTGCGCCAGACGCTTTCTGGAAAGCCCCTTTATTGGCGAAAATACGGCTGCGTATGCCTTCACCGCGTCGCAGTCCGGCGCGCAATGGCGCGTGGAGGCCCGTACCTCGCTGGACGCGCTGCCCATTGTGCTGCGCTTCTCCCGGGACGGCTACCTGCTGGAATACGACGGCACGCGGGCCCTTTCTGGCCTTAGCTTTACGGATACCTCCTATACCCACCGCACCTTTACCGACAGCGTGGACAGCTACATCAGCGCCTTCATGACGGCGCTTGTTCCGGGGCAGACCTGGAAGGCGGGCCGCGCCACGGCGGATGTGCGCGCGGGCAAGGTGCGCCTTCTGGACGGCGTGCTCAGCGACAGCGAGGGCAAGGCGGTGTGCCAGCTTACCCTCCAGGTGGAGCCAAACGCCAGGGTGCTGTATTATTTAAGCTATACGCCCGATCAGGCGAACGGATAGCTCCGTCCCGTCAACCCCGCCCTTCGGCTCTCGCCGGAGGGCGTTTTTGCGCCGTTCGCGCGTCGGAAACGACCGATTGTATGGCGGCGTATGGCGCTTGCGCCCAAGGCGTGCTATCCTGCTGGCAGGAGGTGGAAAAAAATGAGGGTGGATATCAGGCTGGAGCCCGGCTGTACGGAGCCGCGCCTGGTGCTGATTACCAGCGCGGTCACGCCGGAATTGGATACGCTGATCCGCAGCCTGCGCACGGGAAGGCCCAATATGCTGGTAGGCTTCCGCGACGGCGTGGCGGAGCTGATCGAGCCTGAGCGCATTCTGCGCGTCTATGCGGCCAGCCAGCGCGTATACTGCGTTACGGACACGGGCGAATACACGCTGCGCCTGCGCCTGTACGAGGCGGAGGAGCGGCTGGATAAGCAGGCGTTCCTGCGCATTTCGCATTCCGAAATCGTCAATCTAAGGCAGGTGCGGCGCTTTGACCTGAGCCTGACCGGCACTGTGTGCGTGGTGCTAAAGGACGGAAGCACAGCCTACGCCTCCCGAAGGTATGTTAGCAAAATCAAGGATGCGTTGGGCATTTGAAAGGAGCAACCCTGTGAACCGCTATGCAAAACAAGCCCTCCGGCGCGCGCTGCTGGGCGCGCCCCTGGGCATAGCCATCGGCCATGGAATCACCATTTGTATCTCCTACGCGGCGGGCGGAGGGGCGTTCTATCCCTGCGTGCCCGAGTTCGCGGCCCAACTGGGCGAGCTGAACGCCACGGCGCTCCAGGCGGCGCTTACGGCCTTTACGGGAGCCGGTTATGCCGCCGCCTCGGTGATCTGGGAGATTGAGAGCTGGAGCCTGTTTAAGCAAACGCTGATCTACCTTGCGGCGGCGGCGGCGGCCCTGCTGCCCACCGCCTACGTGTGCCAATGGATGGAGCGCAGCCTTACCGGCGCGCTTGCCTACGCGGCTGTGTTCCTGGGTATATTCGTGTTCATCTGGCTGGTTCAGTACCTGGCCTTGCGGCGCAAAATCGCAAAGATGAACGAAACGGTGGGCAGGAAATAGCCGCAGCGCTTCCGGGCGGAACGCCGCGCAAAGGGCGCGCAGAGGATCGATAAATCCCAAAGGTATGCAAAGAGTCGCAGTGCCAGCCCAGACGGGCTGGCGCTTTTTTCGCTTGGAAACTCCATAGGCGAAAGCGCCCCGCCGGATATCGCCCTGACGCCCCCGCCCCACGCCTTTCCAACGCTCCGGGCGAGTCTTGGAACATATTCCATGTGGGGCAAGGGCTGTACGAACGGGGCGAAATGGTGTAAAATAGTTGGCGTATAATGCTTCGAATCAGCAGCGAGGGGAGGGATCGCCCATGCACCAGCGAAAGCTGTGCGCGCTTGCGTGCGCCGTGCTGCTTGCGCTTGCATGCGCGCTGCCCGCCCTGGCACAGGACGCCGTAACGCTTGAGCAGGCCGGGGAAATCCTGAACGCTCAGGCGCGCAAGGAACGCGCGCTGCTGATTGGAGTGGATCATTTTGTGTCAAAACCCAGCACCTATCCAAGCTCCGCCAACAACGTTTTGGCCATGCAGGCCATGTTTGAATCGGCGCTCATGCCGCTGGAAAGCCTGACGGTGCCCCAGAGCCCGGTGACCACGGCGGAGCAGCTCGCCCAGTTGATCGGGCAAGCGTTCGGCCAGGCGCGGGAGGGCGACGTTAGCTACCTGTATCTGTCCACGCACGGCGTGTACGACGCTGAAAGCGGCCAGGGCCCCATGCTGCTGCTCAGCGACGGCGAAACCGAAAACGGCCTTACGCCCCGGCAGCTTGAGGCGGCCTTTGAGGGGATTGCGGGCACCAAGGTGCTCATTTTGGACGCGTGCAACTCCGGCGCGTTTATCGGCAAGGGGCTGGCCCAGATGCCGGATGAGGTATGCTTTCTGGGGGACGATTTTAAGGTGCTCACCTCCAGCGGCGCGCAGGAGGAAAGCTGGTATTGGAGCGCGGAGGAAGGCCGGGACGAGGGCATCCGCGAGCCGCAGGGCGCGTTTTACTTTACCCAGGCGCTCACCCAAAGCCTGAGCCCGGCCAGCGGCTATCCCGCCGACAGCAACCACGACGGCAGCATCACCCTTACGGAATTATACGATTATCTGCTCATGAATCATGCCGCGTCCACGCCGCAGGTATATCCCCAGAGGGACGATTTTGTGGTGCTGCGCTACGATATTTCGGCCCCACAGCCCACCGGGCTTGAACGCTCGCCCATAATGGACGTAACGTTTTCAGGCACGATGCTCAGCAACTCCTCCCGCAAGCTGACGCTGGAATACATTGCCACGCGGCCTACGCGCGTGGCCTATCAGATTGTGTACCAGCGGGAGGGCAAATGGCAGTTTGATAAGGCCCAGTTGATTTACGACGAGGCCGAGCGCTTCACCGCCTACGGCGACCAGGCGGGCGCGATATCCGCCGGGCGCAAGGTGCGCACAATTACCATTAACGAGCTGGACGGCGAAAGCTACGGCTATGTGCTGGTACAGCTTGTAACCATCGACCAGGGCAAGCTGACGGTGCACGCGGGCCGGGTGATTTGCGTGCCGCCCGCCACGGGCGATATGCAGCTTACCGCCTCCGTTCCCTCCGCCTTTTCGCACAGCGATGGCCGGGAGCTGGGTATCTTTATCGGACATAACTATCCGTGCGCGCTCAGCGTGGCCATTGTGGACGAGGAGGAACGGGTGGTCTACCGCCTGTGCCACCGCATGAGCACCCGTCCCATGCAGCTTACGCCGAAGGGCACCGTGCTTTACTGGGACGGCCGGCTGAAGGACGGCTCCCTCGCCGGGGCGGGCGCTTACCGGGTGCGCGCTCAGGCCGTTATGAACGATGTAACCGTAACCACGCTTTCATCCACATTCATCATCGATTAAAGGAGGATACCTGATGCCTGGAAAACTGATGGTGGTTATTCCCTGCTATAACGAGGAGGAAGTGCTGCCCGAAACCTCGCGCCGCCTGGTAATTAAGATGGCCGCGCTTGTGGAGAAGGGCCTGATTGCGCAGGACAGCCGCGTGCTGCTGGTGGACGACGGCAGCCGCGACCGTACCTGGGAGCTGATTACCGCCCTCAACCGCGACAATCCGCTGTTTGAGGGCGTGAAGCTGAGCCGCAACCGCGGCCATCAGAACGCGCTGCTGGCGGGCCTGATGACCGCCAAAGGCCGCTGCGACATGTGCATCTCCATGGACGCGGATTTGCAGGACGATATGGACGCGATGGACCGCTTCATCGAAAAGTATGAGGAAGGCTGCGAGGTTGTATACGGCGTGCGCAACAAGCGCGAAACCGATACCGTTTTCAAGCGCGAAACGGCGCTGATGTTCTACCGCCTGATGAAGGGCCTGGGCGTGGACATCACCTATAATCACGCCGATTACCGCCTGATGAGCAACCGCGCGCTGGAGGCCCTGAGCCAGTTTGGCGAGGTGAACCTGTTCCTGCGCGGGCTGGCCCCCCTGGTGGGCTTCCAAAGCGATATCGTCACCTACGACCGCAGCGAGCGCTTCGCTGGCGAAAGCAAGTACCCCTTCAAAAAAATGCTGGCCTTCGCCATCGACGGCATCACCAGCTTTTCGGTAAAGCCCCTGCGGCTGATTACCACCGTGGGCCTGGTGATTTTTGTGGTGTCGCTGCTGATGCTGCTGTATACGCTCATCAGCTGGATTGGCGGGCACGCCGTACTGGGCTGGACAAGCACGCTGGCTTCCATCTGGATGATCGGCGGCATTCAGCTTTTGTCCCTGGGCGTAATCGGCGAATATGTGGGCAAGATTTATAACGAAACCAAGCGCCGCCCGCGCTTCATCATTGACCGCTACCTGAACAGCCGGGGCGACGCGCCTGTGGTGGACAGGTGAGCCAAGCGCCAATGCCCCTGCGCAGGCGCGCCCTCCGCGCGGGCCTTTGGGCGGCGCATACGTTCGCGGTTCTGGCGCTGCTCGCGCTCCTTCTTCCCGCCGGGAGCGCCCGGGCCGGGGCGGCTGTGGAGCTGAGCGCGCAATGCGACTTTACCTGCAACGGACAGGCGGTGCGCACGCAAAGCCGCCTGACGGACGGAAGCTATCTGCATGCCTTTGAGGAGGCGCGGGGCCGCCTGGAAATTGCCGCGCCGGAGGGCGAGCGCATCGGCTGGGTGTACCTGTGCTTTGCGCAAACGCCTGCGGACTGGCGTTTGGAGCGTTTGGGCGAGGATGGCTGGGAACCCTTTGCCGCGCCCGAGGAGGGCTTTGCCCACGCGCTGGTGGCGGCACCCGGACTTTCAAAGCTGCGCATTGTGGCGCGGGACGAGGCGCTCGCGCTTAACGAGGTGCGCGTTTTTACGGAGGGTACCCTGCCCGGCGACGTGCAGGTCTGGCAGCCCACGCCCCGGAAGGCGGATCTGCTGGTTTTGGCCGCGCACCCGGACGATGAGTTCATCTTCTTTGGCGGGCTGATTCCGCTGTACGTGTCGCGCGGAAAGCAGGTTGTGGTAGCCTGCGCGGCGGTGCGCAACGGCACCCGCCGCTCCGAGTTTCTAAACGGCCTATGGGAGGCGGGCGTTCGAACCTATCCGGTGTTCGGCGCGTTTCAGGATCGCTATTTTCGCACGCTGGAGGCCGCCTATGACCTGTGGACGCGCGAGGAGCTCGATTATTTTGTGATGCGCCTGTACCGCGAATACCAGCCGGAGGTTGTGGTGACGCATGACGCGGGCGGCGAATACGGTCACGGCGCGCACAGGGCCTGCGCGGACAGCGCCCTGCGCATGTTTGATGAAGCGGCGGACGCTTTGTATCTGCCGCAGCTAAGCCGCCGCCTGGGGGTGTGGCAGCCCAAAAAGCTGTATTTGCACCTGTGGCGCGAAAACGCGCTGCGCCTGGATTACAGCGCGGACGTGGGCGGGCGCAGCGCGCTGGACGCGGCCCAAAGCGCCTTTTCCATGCATGCGTCGCAGCAGCACTTCCATGTGCAGTGCGGCCCGGACGATCCTTACGACTGCGCGCTGTTTGGCCTGGCGAAAACCGCCGTGGGGCCAGATGCGCTGGGCGGCGATCTGTTTGAAAACCTCGCGGAATGACGCGCCGCCTTTCTGGAAAAACTGAGGCGGGCGGCATATCCGGAAAAATCCGCAAAATTTTTTTGAAAACTTGCAGGATATGGGAAGGCAGATTCGTTTCATGAGTGAGCACAGTACGCCCGGGAAGGATGCGCGTTCGGGCAAAAACGGAGGCTCGAACATGCAAAGCTACGAGGAACTCTACGAAAAGTACGCCACCGACGTGCTGCGCGTGAGCTATTTTTACCTGGGCGACCGCCAGCGCGCCGAGGACGTGTGCCAGGATGTATTTGTGCGCCTGATGACCAACGCGCCCGATTTGCAGGAGGGCCGTGAAAAGGCCTGGCTGCTCAAGGTGGCGCTGAACCGCTGCCGCGATTTGTGGCGCGGCGCGTGGCTCAAGCGCGTGGTGCTGGGAAGCCCCGTGTTTGAAATGATTCCCGCGCCGGATGAAAGCGAGCGCCGCGACGACGAGGAAGCCATGATGAAAGCCATCTACCAGCTTCCGGGCTCCTTTCGGGAAGCCATTCTGCTGTATTACTACCAGGGCTACGGCATCAGCGAAATCGCCGAAATGCTGGATTTGCCCGAAGGAACCATCTCCAGCCGCCTCTCGCGCGCGCGCAAAAAGCTGGAGAGCATATTGAAGGAAGAAGGAGGGCTTGCGCAGTGAAACGCCTGGAACAGCTGCCCGAGGTGGCGGCACGGCAACTGGGCGGCCTGGAGGCTACCCCAAAAATTTTGGCAAAGGCAAAGCTACAGGCTGCGGAGCAGCTTGCCTCCCGCAAGGGCGCGCCGGTGTGGCGGCCCGCGCTGGCCGTATGCTGCGCTTTGGTGCTGTGCGTAGGCGCGGCCCTGTGGACGCTGGATACAGGCGGCGCGCCGGGCGTAACGCCCGTGCCCACGCAGAATGTGATGGACAGCCATTCCGCCGGGGACGGCACGGAGCCTACGGCCCAGCCGCAGACGCGCACCCTTGGGGACGTGCCTGCCGGAAGCATTTCCATGAGCGCGGGGAGCGCCAGCTCCGCCAGGACGCTGTTTGCCGAAAGCAAGGGCGCCAGCTTCCCGCTCATCACCATGAACGGGGCCACCTACCGCCTGCTGCAAAGCCCCAGCGGCATTTCCCGCTCGCTTTTGGGCACGGAGCTGGGACAGGTGAGCGAGTTTAACGTGGAGCCCGCGCTGGGCTCCGGCGGCATGGTAAGCAACATCGTGGCCCGGGGCGAAACGGTGTACGCCATTTCAGGCATGAGTGGCGCGCTGCTGGCCGCCAATGTGGAGGGCTCGCTGCGCGTGTTCCAGCGCGTGAGCTACGCCGGCACCGCCATCATCGGCTCGGAAACCCTGGCCGATACCCTGTGCGACCCCGCCGACGTGGAATGGATGGAGCTAAGCGGGTATGGCCGGGTAGCGAATGTGGAAACGGCGCAAAGCCTGATGCAGACGCTGGTGGATTACGCCGATTACCAGGGCACGGGCATGAACGGCACGGGCTCGCTGCTCATAGGGCTGAAAAACGGGCTGACGATGCAGCTGCTTGTGGCGGACGAATGCGTAAGCGCATGCGGCACCTGGAGCTGCCCGGACTTCTTTGAAGCCTTTTTGGTGGCCGTGAAGGGGCAGTAAGGCTTTGGGGCTGGCAATCCTAGACCTATAGAGAACCGCATAAATGCTCGCTTTCAGGCTTGAACTGGGAGCGGGCTTTTTATTGGAGCGCGCGAACGCTTTGCCGCGCTGGCTTCGGCTTTTCCAGAAGGGCCCAAAAGGGGAGGCATGGAGGGCCGGCCCTCCATGCCTCCCAGGTGCGCTTAGTGCGGACGGTACCGGCAAGCCGTTAGTATTTGAATCAGTATAGCATTACGTCATAATCCAAAGATGACAACGGCTGCCTTACTAAAAATGGGGCAGCCCCTCTTTTCATATATCAAGACCCCGTCTGATAAAATAGAAGTTTTAAGTAACAAGAATTACCATAAACCATTTCTTTATATACTTACGCCCCCGAATTTTGGAAATAAAACTAAGCAGGCTCTCTGGAAGAAACTTCATCCCTAACACGTTAATCAAGGTTCATACTACGAACGTGACAGCACTAACTCTGCCACGTTCGTTTTTATACATCCCAAGCCCTTACATAAGGAGATCACATCGAGAACAGCACCGTCAATAGCCGATAGATTCACCTGAAAACGTTTTATCCCATTGCTTACAATGGTGATTCTCCATACATACTGCTCATTCTCTTTCCGCGCCGACGAATGATAAGATGAATCATATAGGATTTGATCGACGGACAGATCGTCCGGAATCTTCTGTAAAGCTATGCTGGCAGCCTGCTCCTGTTGTATCATTGTTTCATCAGGAATGACATAATCGGCGTGCATCGTATACAGCCTATCGAACAGCGCTTTCATTTCCAGATTCCAGGTGTCAGCATCTCCCATTTTCTCCTGCCATCGGTTCCGTATGAGTTTGAAATAGCCAATGTTGGTCGTCTGCACATCCAGAATCACCCCATCCGGCGATGAAATCAAAACGGAAATATCTGTCGGATCCTGAAACGCATCATCGAAAAGCGTAACGACCCATGCTTTTTGTCCATTCTCCAGTAAAACAAAGTTTGCTTTGATGGTTTCATCCGCAATATCAGTTGTATTTCGCTTTTCACATGCTTCGCTTTGAGCGATTTGAATCGCATCGTTCATGGACAAATCATTTGTTGAAAATGCGGTTAGCTCTTTTGGAAGTGGGATTGTATCCGCATAGGATGAAGCGTTTAAGCATCCATTTAGCAGCACGAGCAGGTTCATCAGCACGACCGAAATCACTTGTTTTAAATTCATGGTCTTATCCTCCTCAATTTAATTAGACGATTGAGAAAGGATTTTTCTTCCTTAATGCGGTTTCCTTTCGTTACAGCGTGTAAAATTGTGGGACGGGCTGCGCATTTTGGGTAGAATGTGGTATAATAAAAAGGCGATGCCTAAACCATTCCGAAAGGATATTGCCCATGAAGAAAATTCGCCGCTTGGCAGCTCTGTGGATTTGCGCCTTGCTATGCCTTTGCGCCGCTTGCGCGGCGGGCGAGGCGGACGTGGAGCAGGATATGGACGTTATCGCGCAGGAGGAAGCCGCCGGAGTTGAGGTTGAGGGCCTGGCGATTGATGATGAGGACGAGGCTATGGCGGACGGCGGAGAGCTGGCCAGCATTGAGGGGCTAACGCCGCTGTACACAACCAAGATCAAGCCCTTTGTATCCAACGGTACGTCAATACGCATGCGCGCCCGTCAGAGCGGGGACAGCGAAGTGGTATGCTACATCAAGGCCGGAGAGCCGATCACGGTATACGCGGTGTATCCCGCTTATGTGCTGGCAGACTACAACGGCTATGTGGGGTATGTCATCCGCACCTGGGTGGATGAAAACATGGTGGTTCTGGATCCGCAAAACACGCCGCCCTACGGGGTTGTTCCCTCACAGTACGTGGCCACGCTTACGCAGACCGCCGATGTGTATACCCAGCCGTCCTTGGATGCGTCCATCCACAATATCCGCCCGGGCGCGGGCAGCAAGGTGGCCATCCTGGAATTTGTGGACGGCTTTGCCAAGGTGCTCATTTGGCGCAGCTATGGCTATATTGACGCGCGGCTGCTTACGGATCTTACGGTGGTGGCGCAGGGCGAGGAACCGCTTAGCGAGGAAACGCCCATTGCGGCGTTTTGCAGCTTTTTTGAGTACAACACCCGCAAGGTGGGCAACGAGGGCCGCTGCCGGAACATTGTGCGCACCTGCGAATTGATGTCGCGGGTGATGCAGCCCGGCGAAACGCTGAACTTTAACGAGCAAATTGGGCCGTACACGCGGGCGAACGGGTATTTTCCTGCGCCGGTGCTGGTAAACGGCGGCAGCCAGATTGGTTCCGGCGGCGGCACCTGCCAAAGCAGCAGCACGATGTACAACACCATCCGCCAGCTTCCGGGCATCACCATACTGATGCGCAGGCCGCACGGCCCCGGGTGCGCGCGCTACCTGCCCATGCATCAGGACGCGGCCGTGGGCAACGATTCGCTTAACCTGATCTTCCGCAACGATTGCGGCTATCCCATCCGCATCCTGGCGGAGAGCACGGGCGAGGGCACGCTGTGCATTCAAATCTTTAGAGCCGACGGGGCTTGAGGCCCGCAGGGGCTATCCTAAACCGCTGGCTTACCGGCAATAGGAGGACACCGGCCCCGCTTCCTGTGGGAAGCGGGGCCGGTGGTTTTGACTTAGGCAGGGAATCCAATCCTATGAGTCTTATGAAGGGCTTTTTTGCAAAATCTCAAACGCTTCCCGAAGTGTAGATGAAGTGCCAACATTGCCGGGAAAAATCACGTAAGGCATATCGGGGAAACGGCTTTCCGCGCCCAACTGCCAAACCGGAATACCAGCGCGAATTTGCCCCATCACCCTGGCCCGGCGAACAGCTAATGCTTTTTTTCCAATATCGCTGGAGGTAATGCCGCCCTTTGCAATCACAAAGGCAGGCCGAACCGTTAATTCGCCTACCAGCCGTTGCACGCCGTCGCTGATGCGCACAGAGCGTTCCAGCGCGCTTTCCTTTGTATCGTTAGGCAGGGTCAATAATTGGCGATCAGTATAGCATACGGCTGTTTTTCCACACACAATCGCTTCTTCCGCCTCGGCTACGCACCGGCGGATTTCTGCTTCAAAGATTTCCTCACTTTCCAAAACCAGGCTGGACTTAAAATGAACCGGTCGGATGTTTTCCATATGAAGAAGCTCGTTCAGCTGTTCTGTGGTTTTTTGCGTGTGGCTGCCTACTACAATCAAGCCGCCATTGCTGTAATTTTCTTGCACCATTTCATCGTGGGTTAAAAGAGGCCTGTCGCTGATACCGCCTAGAATTTTTACCAACCCCGCGGCGGAACGGAACATAAAATGCTTGCCCCGTTCTATGGCGCGAAAAACGGCTGCCGCAACCACTTTTAGATCGTCGTATTCTATCGCGTTTACGCAAACCTTCTGAAATTCCCGCACGGTTTCCAGCTGCCGCGTAATTGCTTCCACATCCATTTCACGGATTGTTTGCAGCGA